>QNCV01000022.1 GCA_003645845.1 Fidelibacterota bacterium
ACATGGTGATGCCGGGTGACCGGGTCACGATGACGATAGAGTTGATAACGCCGATTGCGATAGAGAAGGAATTGCGGTTTGCGATTCGTGAAGGTGGTCGCACGGTCGGTGCCGGCGTCGTAACCGAAATCTTGGAGTAAGGAGTTACAGGTGCCAGGACAAAGAATTAGAATCAGTCTCAAAGCATACGATCACAATCTTCTGGATAAAAGCACCAAGAAGATTGTCGCCACTGCCAAATCAACCGGTGCGATTGTTTCCGGACCGATACCGTTGCCGACTCAGCGCACGGTATATACGGTTTTGAGATCGCCGCATGTCAATAAAAAATCAAGAGAGCAGTTTCAGACCAAGATTCACAAACGCCTTGTGGATATCCTGAATTCAACATCGAAAACGGTTGATGCGCTCATGAGATTAGATCTTCCGGCGGGTGTAGATATTGAGATAAAGGTATAACGGAAGTAGACCTATGTTAGGAATTATCGGAAAAAAGATTGGAATGAGTCAGGTCTTCGAGGAAGACGGCAAATTGTTGCCGGTAACCGTAATCGAAGCCGGACCCTGCCAGATAATACAGATAAAAACGCCTGAAAAGGACGGTTATGCTGCGGTTCAGCTCGGCTTTGGTAAAAAACCGGAAAAACGTGTTAATAAACCGATGCTGGGTCATTTCAAAGCCGCAAATGCAGAACCTTATCGGATTGTTTCCGAGATCAGAGATTTCGAGACGGCTGACCGGAAACCGGGCGACACGGTTACCGTTGACATTTTTAAGGTCGGCGAGACTGTCAAAGTTACCGGAACCAGCAAGGGTAAAGGTTTTCAGGGTGTGGTTAAACGTCATAACTTTGGCGGCGGCCCGAAGACTCACGGACAGAGCGACCGATTCAGGTCTCCGGGATCTATTGGAGCATCGGCGTACCCGTCCCGGGTTATTAAAGGTCTGAAAATGGCCGGCAGGATGGGTAACGATCAGGTAACCGTCCGGGGTCTCAAAATCGTCAAAATTGATGCGGATAACCATCTTCTGTATGTCAAGGGCGCGGTACCCGGTACCAGAAATAGTATTGTAACAATTCGGAGGCAGGAACAGTGAGTGTAGAATTTACCGTCTATAAAAAGGATGGAATTGAATCCGGCCAGAAACTAAAATTAAAAGAAGCCGCTTTTACCGGCGAGCCGCATGACCATTCGATTTATCTTGCGGTCAAAACCGAGATGACCAATGCACGTCAGGGAACCCATTCCACCAAGACCCGTGCTGAAGTGCGGGGTGGTGGGCGCAAACCCTGGAAGCAGAAAGGCCGTGGCGGTGCACGGGCGGGTTCGCGCCGGAGTCCAATCTGGGTTGGCGGTGGCCGGGCTTTCGGACCCAAGCCGAAAAATTACTCGATGAAAATCAACAAGAAGGTAAAAACACTGGCTCGGAAAAGTGCTCTTGCCTATAAATACCGGGAAGGTGCGATCAAGGTTGTTGATAATTTCAATTTGGAAGATGCCAAGGCCAAGACAATTCGTCAAATGTTAAAAGCACTCGATATTGAGAATAAACGTATAACGTTGCTGGCAACCAATGTTACGGAAAACCTCTATCTGGCCACCCGTAATTTTTACAATATTCTTCTGGTTGAGGCCGAACGGGCATCGACTTATGATATTCTGGATTGCGAAGTGCTGCTCGTTGATAAAGAAGGGTTGGAAAATTTAAATAACAGGCTTCTGAAAACTGAATAGGAATTGAATAATGTCAACCAAGTCTATCATTATCATTGAACCAATATTAACGGAAAAAATCAACCTTCTCCAGGAAAAGGAGCGGAAATACGGCTTTAAAGTTCATCCGAAAGCCAATAAAATCGAGATTAAAAAGGCTGTTGAAGAGCGTTTTGGAGTAAAGGTTGAGAAAGTTGCCACTATGAATTTACAGGGCAAGGCCAAGGAAATGACCATACGGAGTGGTGGTAGAGTTATTCGTACAAGAGGCAAACGCTCTGATTGGAAAAAAGCGATTGTTACATTGAAACAGGGTGAAAAAATAGATTTCTATCAAGGAGAAACCGCGGTATAGTATCATGGGTATTAAAAAAATAAAACCAACAACTCCCGGACAGCGTTTTAAATCGGTTGATACATTTGAAGATATCACGACAACAACGCCTGAAAAAAGTCTGCTGGCTCCAAAGAAGAGAACCGGTGGACGGAACAACAAAGGCCGAATTACATCCCGCAGACGGGGAGGCGGTCATAAACGTGCTTATCGCATCATCGACTTTAAACGTGATAAGCATGATGTTGAAGCGGTTGTCAAAACCATTGAGTACGACCCCAATCGTTCTTCGCGGATTGCACTATTGAATTATAAAGACGGTGAGAAGCGGTATATCATCGCTCCGGAGGGCTTGGAAGTCGGCAGCGTTGTGGTTGCGGGAAGTGACGCCCCGATTAAAGTCGGAAACTCACTGCCCTTAAAAAATATTCCCGCCGGTACTTTTGTGCATAACATTGAGTTGAAACCAAAAAAGGGTGGACAGATAGCCCGGGGAGCCGGAACGGCCGCTCAGATTATGGCGAAAGAGGGTAAATATGTAACCCTGAAGATGCCATCGGGTGAGATGCGTCTCGTTCTGGCCGAATGCTACGCAACGGTTGGCGAAGTTGGCAATAAAACGCATGAAAATATCAGTCTGGGAAAAGCCGGTCGTAGTCGCTGGTTGGGGCGCCGACCGAAAGTTCGGGGCGTGGCGATGAATCCGATTGATCACCCGATGGGTGGAGGTGAAGGTAAGAGTTCCGGTGGTCGTCATCCCTCTACACCATGGGGAAAACCGACGAAGGGATATCGGACCCGTAAAAAGAATAACCCAACTGACAAATATATTGTGAAAAGACGTACCAAATAATTAGGGAGAAGATGGAATGACTCGTTCGCTGAAAAAAGGACCCTACATTGATATGAAACTGCTTGGAAAGATCAATGAAATGAACGAATCCGGTAAAAAGAGGGTGATTAAAACCTGGGCCAGACGGTCGACAATCTCTCCAGAATTCGTTGGTCATACATTTGCAGTACATAATGGCAATAAGTTTATACCGGTTTATGTAACGGAGAATATGGTGGGGCACAAACTGGGCGAATTTGCCCATACCCGGACTTTCCGTGGACACGCCGGATCTGATAAAAGAAGGTAAAAAATAGGTATTATGGAAGCGAAAGCAATTAGTAGACATGTAAGGCAATCGGCGCGTAAGGTTCGTTTGGTTGCAGATATGGTACGCGGAAAAGATCTTGAATTTGCCCTTAACGCGCTGCATTTCAGTAACAAGAAAGCATCTTTAACCGTTGAAAAAACTATACGATCGGCCGTTTCTAACCTGATGAATCAAGAGGGTGGCTCCGGGATTGAACCCGAAGATATGTATATAAAAACAATCTTTGTTGACGAGGCTGGAATTGCCCGGCGTTGGCGGGCCGGTTCGATGGGGCGTGCTTCGATTATTCGGAAACGTTCCTGCCATATTACGGTGGTTGTCGCCGAAAAAGAAAATAAGAAAAAAGAAAAATAACTGGAGGCTTCTTGGGTCAGAAAACTCATCCCATTGGATTTCGAATCGGATTTAATAAAAGCTGGAGCAGTAACTGGTTTGACGAGCGGAATTACACCAGTAAACTGACGGAAGATCTTAAGCTGCGCCGATATATCCTGAAACGCTTACCCAATGCCGGCGTTAGCGGTGTGGACATTCTCCGGACATCAAAGAAAATTACCATTTCAATCAACACGTCCCGGCCCGGGATCGTCATTGGTCGTAAAGGCGAAGAGGTCGATCTGCTGCGCCTCGAGCTGCAAAAACTGACCAATACCGATGTTCAGGTAAATGTCAATGAAATAAAACGGCCGGAACTCGATGCGACGCTGGTTGGTAATAATATTGCGGCTCAGCTGGTGAAAAAAGTATCTTTTCGGCGTGCGGTAAAGAAGGCGATTCAGGCAACCATGCGGATGGGGGCCGAAGGTATCCGGATTCAGGTAAGCGGCCGTCTGGGCGGTGCGGAAATGTCCCGGACAGAAACATACCGCGAAGGTCGTGTACCGCTGCATACTCTGAGAGCCGATATTGATTTCGCTTCAGTTACGGCACACACAACCTATGGTTGTATCGGAGTCAAGGTTTGGATTTGTAATGGTGAATCATATAAGAAAACGTCATAAGGAATTATCGATATGCTGGCACCTCGCAAAGTAAAACATCGTAAACAGCAAAAAGGAAGAATGAAGGGCGTGGCCACCCGGGGAAACGAAGTCAGCTTTGGCCATTTTGGGCTTAAAGCCATGGAACCCGGCTGGATTTCATCCCGCCAAATCGAAGCCGTTCGTGTTGCGATCGCAAGGAAAGTGCGAAAACACGGAAAGATGTGGATCAGGATTTTTCCCGATAAACCGATAACCAAGAAACCGGCCGAGACCCGGATGGGAAAAGGTAAAGGCGCCCCGGAATACTGGGTTGCGGTTGTGAAACCCGGACGAGTGCTATTTGAGGTCGAGGTGCCGGATATGGAAACGGCCAAAGATGCCTTTTCAACGGCTGCGCACAAGCTGCCGATAAAGACGAAAGTCGTATCAAGACGTGAAGTAGGAGCGTAGTGTGAAAAAGAGTCAATTACGAGATATGTCGATTGTGGAACTGGAAGCCCAGCTTCGGGATGATGTGACGGCGCTGGAAAACCTGCGTTTTCAGAAAGCCTTACAGCAGTTGGAGAACCCGCTGAAAATCAGACAGGTCCGTCGGGAAATTGCCCAGATTAAGACTGTTTTGCATGAAGCGAAACTGGGTATTGAGCGGCAAGGAAAACAGGGTTAATTAAGACAGGAACAGGGAAGATGGAATCACGAAAAAATAAAAAATCTCTCGTTGGCAAAGTTGTCAGCAATAAAATGGATAAAACCATTGTTGTTTTGATTGAACGTACCGTTCAACATCCGGTGTACGGTAAATTTATCCGCAGAACATCCAAATGTTATGCCCATGATCCTGAAAATAAATGCCAAATCGGAGATATTGTCCGGATTGAAGAATCCCGACCGCTCAGTCGTAAAAAACGCTGGAATTTGGTGGAAGTATTAGATCGCTAGGATGGAAATTTAAGGGGAAGTTTCGATGATACAGCAAGAAACGAAAATGAATGTTGCCGATAATACAGGAGCTAAAAAGGTTCTCTGTATCCGGGTGTTGGGTGGCTCCGGACGTAAATACGCGTCCATAGGTGATGTTGTCATCGTATCTGTAAAGCAGGCTTCACCGGGTGGAATGGTTAAAAAGGGTGACAAAACCAAGGCCGTTATTGTCAGAACAAAAAAGGAGATTCGCCGGAAAGACGGCTCTTACATTCGCTTTGATGATAATGCGGCAGTTCTGATTGATAACAATTATGAACCCCGGGGAACCCGTATATTTGGACCCGTTGCCAGAGAGCTACGTGAAAAAAATTATATGAAGATCGTTTCAATGGCCCCTGAGGTACTGTAAAGGAGTGAATGAGAATGTTTCGAATTCGGAAAAACGATATGGTCAAGGTGATTTCCGGTAATTATGCCGGGAAAACCGGTCGGGTATTGAAAATTTATCCGAAAACCGACCGGGTAATTGTCGAGGGTGTCAATTTTATCAAACGACACACCCGCCCCAGTCAGTCTAACCAGCAGGGCGGAATTGTGGAGAAGGAAGCGCCGATTCATATCTCTAATGTAATGCTCCTTTTTAACAATAAGCCGACAAAAGTCGGTTATCGCACTTTGAAAGACGGTAAAAAAGTCCGTTATTCCAAAGAAACCGGCGAAGTAATTGATGTTAATTAGAGGAGTCGTAAGTGGCTAAAAAAGTAGAATACAGACCTAGGCTTTTAGAATTATACGAGACGACCATTGTGCCGGCAATGATCAAAAAATTCGGTTATAAAAACACGATGGAAGTCCCGAGATTACAGAAAATTAGTTTAAATATCGGCGTAGGTAAGGCGAAAGAGGAACCGAATGCGTTGAAAAATGCACAGGAAGATATTCGTATAATTACCGGACAGCAACCTGTCGTGACCCATGCCAAAAAGGCTATTTCCAATTTTAAAATTCGGAAGGGCGATCCGGTGGGTTGCAGTGTAACTTTACGACGCCATAAAATGTATGAATTTCTGGATCGCCTGATTTCGGTTGCTCTGCCGCGGGTACGTGACTTTTCCGGATTGCCGGATAAAGCCTTCGACGGACGCGGCAATTATAATATGGGTATCAAAGAACAGATCATATTTCCGGAAATCGACTACGATAAAGTCGATAAAATCCGCGGAATGAATATTACAATGACAACAAGTGCAAAAACCGATGCGGAAGCGCGAGAGCTGTTGGCATTATTTGGGTTTCCGTTTAAAAAACGACCGGTAAAGGCCGAAACCGCAGAGGAGAAAAGTTAGTATGGCAAAGAAATCAATGATCGCAAAAGCGAAACGTAAACCGAAATTTTCGACCCGGACAGTCAACCGTTGTTCTGTTTGCGGGAGACCACGGTCCTATTATCGTAAATTTGGTCTCTGTCGTTTATGTTTCCGTGAATTAGCGCTGAAAGGCCAGATTCCGGGTATTACAAAAGCCAGCTGGTAACACAGGAGAAAAGATAATATGCCAGTCACCGATCCAATTTCTGATTATTTAACACGAATCCGTAACGCCTTGGCCGCGAATCACCGCTGGGTTGATATTCCGGCTTCCAATATGAAGAAACGGATTTCGTTAATTTTAAAACATGAGAAATACATCAAGGATTTTATCCTGATAAAAGATGGCAAACAAGGCCTGATTCGGGTTTATCTTCGTTATGATAAAAACGGGTTGCCCATCATTGAAGGTTTGAAACGAATCAGCCGGCCGGGACGGCGTCGATATGTGCAGGCAACTGAGATTCCCCGCGTTTTAGGCGGACTGGGGATTGCTATTATGTCAACCCCCATTGGTGTCATCACTGATAAAGTTGCCCGGAAAAATAATGTCGGCGGTGAAGTGCTTTGTCATATTTGGTAATGCTTTTTAGCGAGGAGTAAACTGTGTCAAGAATCGGTAAGAAACCAATCCCAATACCAGAAAAAACAGAAGTGATACTGAAAGAAAATACAATCACTGTCAAAGGTCCCAAAGGCGAATTAAAATGGAAATTTCATCCGGAAATGAATGTTGCAATCAGGGATAATGAAATTGTAGTTACACGTCCAAGCGACTCAAAAATCCATCGTTCGTTACACGGGATGACCCGTATGATGGTTGCCAATATGGTTGAGGGTGTTACCAAGGGATTCGAGAAAACCCTGGAAATCACCGGCGTTGGGTATTCCGCTGAAATGAAAGGAAAATCACTCCTGCTGAATGTTGGCTATTCCCACCCGGTGTTGATAACACCAACCGACGATATTACACTGGCAGTCCCGAAAAACCTTACGGTGACAGTCAGCGGTATTAACAAACAACAGGTTGGTCAGATGGCTGCAAAAATCCGTTCGGTTGCACCGCCGGAGCCTTATAAAGGTAAAGGGATTCGTTATAAGGACGAGTATATTCGAAGGAAAGCCGGCAAAAAAGTTGGTGTGAAATAGGGGAATTCGGAATGAGTAAAAAACAGAGTGAAAAGATACAATCAAGGCTGCGCCGTAAAGGGCATATCCGTAAACATATCAGAGGTACCGCTGAGCGCCCCCGCCTGGCAGTATACCGCAGTTTAAATCATATTTATGCACAATTAATTAACGACCAGGAAAACAGATCGATCATGACCATATCTGATTTGTCGGCAGATGTGAAAGCCAGGGTTAAAGAGGGCACAAGTAAAACAGAAAAGAGCATCCTGGTCGGTGAAGTGATTGCCAAGAAAGCCCAGGAAAAGAAAATCAAAACAGTCGTATTCGATCGTGGCGGCTTTAGGTATCATGGTCGTATCAAGGCCCTGGCTGATGCTGCCCGGAAAGCCGGATTGGAATTTTAATCTCAAAGGAGTATGAATTTGAAATCAATCGATCCTACACAATTGGAATTACTTGAAGAGAAAGTAATTAAAATAAATCGTGTTGCCAAGGTTGTTACCGGTGGTCGTAGATTCAGTTTTAATGCCATCGTAGCGGTTGGTGACGGCAAAGGGCATGTCGGTGTCGGCTTGGGAAAAGCCCTTGAAGTCACCACGGCTGTAGCTAAAGGGAAAGAAAACGCAAAGAAAAACATCGTTAGAGTTCCGGTTATTAACGGGACGATTCCCCATGCAATTCAGTCCAAATACGGTGCTGCAATTGTGATTCTGAAACCGGCATCTCCCGGTACGGGAATCATTGCGGGCGGTCCGATTCGGGCAATTATGGAACAGGTCGGTGTGCACGATATTCTGACAAAATCGATTGGTTCAAACAATACTCACAATGTTGTCAAGGCGACTATGCGGGCATTGCAGAAACTGAAAGACCCGTATATGGTTGCACATAAACGCGGAATGACGCTTCAGGAGATATTTGGTTTATGAGTAAGAAAAAAATAACATTGCGCATTACCCAGATTAAAAGCCCCATTGGCTATCGTCAGCGGGCATGGAAAACCCTCGAAGCTTTGGGATTAAAACGGATGCATCATACGGTTGAGCAGCCCGATAATCCGGCTATCAGAGGGATGATTAAGTCAATAGAACATTTATTAAAAGTCGAAGAAGTTAAGGGTTAATTATGGATCTCGGTTCACTCAAGAAAGCATCTGGTTCGACAAAAGATAGAAAACGTGTCGGGCGTGGAAACGCTTCCGGACATGGAAAAACAGCCGGACGCGGTCACAAAGGATATCATTCCCGCTCCGGTTCGAAACACAGGGCCTGGGTTGAAGGTGGTACAATGCCGATTTACCGCCGTCTGCCGAAACGGGGTTTTAAAAACATTTTTCGTGAAGATGTCCAGATTGTCAATTTAAGTACGATTGCCCGTCTTCAGATTCCCGAGGTCAACCGCGATTTACTTTATGAAAAGGGAATTATTGATAATCTGTCTAAGCCGGTGAAAATTCTGGGAGCCGGTGAATTGAAAGAGGCTGTGACTGTTACGGCGAATGCCTTTAGCAAAACGGCAATTGAAAAGATTGAAGCAAGTGGTGGAAAGGCTATAATCTTATGAGACAACAAATCCAGAGCATATTCAGGATCCCCGAGCTCCGCAAACGGATATTGTATACCATCGGACTTCTGACTGTTGTAAGGCTTGGAGCACATATACCGCTTCCTGGAATCGATACCCAGGTGCTGGGTGCTGCTATGCAGAATTTCTCGAATACTCTGTTCGGTCTGTATGATCTGTTTGCCGGTGGCGCTTTCCGTCGGGCGACCCTTTTTGCTCTTGGAATTATGCCTTATATCAGCGCCTCAATTATTCTGCAATTGCTGGGAGCCGTAATTCCTTATTTCCAGAAACTGCAGAAAGAGGGAGAAGAGGGGCGGAAAAAAATTACCCAATTGACTCGATACGGAACAGTCCTGATTGCCGCTTTGCAGTCATTCAGTATTGCTCAGTTGTTAATGAGTCCGCAGATGTCTGCCCGGATCGGCAACCAGATATTGCCGGTTGTTCCGCATCCGGGGATTGGTTTTACCCTCATAACTATGCTGACACTCACTACCGGTGTCATTCTGATTATGTGGTTGGGTGAACGAATTACCGAACGGGGTATCGGCAACGGTATTTCATTAGTCATTATGGTCGGTATCCTGGCCCGTCTGCCCAATGTGGTCTTAAGTGAAATAACCCTGGTGCAGGAAGGTGTCAGAGGTATTTTTACGGAAGTCGTTTTATTGGTGCTCATGGTTGTGATTGTCGGTTTTGTTGTCTTTCTGACTCAGGGACAGCGTAAGATACCGGTTCAGTATGCCAAACGAGTGGTCGGACGCAAAGTGTACGGTGGCCAAGCAACTCATATTCCGTTGCGGGTCAACACCGCCGGTGTGATGCCGATAATTTTCGCTCAGGCGATTATGTTTATTCCCAATACAATCGGTACCTTTTTCCCGAACAGTGATTTTATTCAGGGTGCGATGCGTTTCTTTTCATATCAATCCTGGGTATACTGGCTGATCTTCGGCAGTCTGATTGTGTTCTTTACCTATTTTTATACAGCTATTGCCTTCAACCCGGTTGAGGTTGCGGACAATATGAAGAAATACGGCGGTTTTATACCCGGCATTCGTCCGGGGAAAAGAACCTCCGAATTTATCGACAATATTTTGACGAAAGTCACTTTGCCGGGCTCCTTTTTTCTGGCATTTGTTGCGATATTTCCTTATATCCTGATGAAAATAATGGATTTGCGTTATGACGTAGCATCCTTTTTCGGTGGCACCAGCCTACTGATTATTGTTGGTGTTGCTTTGGATACATTACAGCAGATTGAATCTCATCTGCTGATGAGACATTATGATGGATTTTTGAAAAGCGGAAAATTGAAAGGCCGTCGCCGCTAATCCCGTGATGATTTATATACGATCTCTACAAGAGATAGAAAAAATCAGAGAGAGTAACCGGATTGTTGCGGAAACGCTTAGCCTCTTGAAGACGGAGATCAGACCCGGCGTGTCAACTCTGGAACTGGATAAAATCGCCGAAGATTTTATTCGCGGCCATGATGCCAAACCGGCATTTAAAGGCTATAACGGATTTCCGGCCAGCATTTGTACCAGTATCAATGAGCAGGTGGTACATGGTATCCCGTCGAAACGGGTTCTACAGGAAGGCGATATCATCGGCATTGATATTGGTGCTTTAAAGGATGGGTATTATGGTGATTCGGCGTATACCTTTGCAGTCGGTAAGGTGGATGATGAAAAGCTGCGGTTAATGCGGGTGACGGAAGAGTCCCTTTACAGGGGTATTGAACAAGCCCGGGCTGGCAATCATCTTTCTGACATAGGCCATGCAATCCAGACCTTTGTCGAGGACAATGGTTTTTCTGTGGTAAGAACCCTGGTTGGTCACGGTATCGGAACAAAATTGCATGAGCCTCCGGAAGTACCCAATTACGGGTTACCCGGCAGAGGGCCTGAGTTAAAGCCAGGTATGTGCCTGGCGATTGAACCCATGGTTAATATCGGTACATTTGAAGTCGAATGTCTGGAAGATGGATGGACAATAGTAACAGTTGACCGACAAGCTTCGGCCCATTATGAGCACACGATTGCTATAACAGAAGATGATCCGCTGATTTTATCAACCAGAGAAGAGAGGTAATGTAGTGGCAAAAGAAAAATTAATCAAAGTTGATGGCGTCATCAAAGAGAATTTACCTAATGCCTCATTTCGGGTTGAATTGGAGAACGGTCATGAGGTATTGGCACATGTCTCGGGAAAAATGAGGATGCACTTTATTAAAATCCTTCCCGGAGATAAAGTGTCCCTGGAATTATCGCCCTATGATTTAACGAGGGGCAGAATCACATATCGGTATAAATAGATAGGAAACATCATGAAAGTAAGATCATCAGTAAAGAAAATTTGTGACAAATGCAAAATCATCCGCCGTAAAGGTGTGGTGAGAGTGATTTGTTCAAACCCAAAACATAAGCAGCGTCAAGGATAAAAGCGTAGTAGGAGGAAATTTTGGCTCGAATTGCGGGTGTAGATTTACCAAATGATAAAAAGATAAAAATTGCCCTGACCTATATTTTTGGTATAGGAAGAACCACAGCTCTGGATATATGTCAGAAGGCCAAGGTCGATCCGGAAATCCGGACTAAAGATTTGACCGAAGAACAGGTTCACGAAATCCGGACAATCATTGCCAATGATTTGAAGGTTGAAGGAACGCTACGGACTGAATATACGATGAATATCAAGCGTCTGATGGATATTGGTTCTTATCGGGGGTTAAGACACCGCCGCGGGTTGCCGGTCAGAGGTCAGCGAACAAAAACCAATGCCCGTACCCGGAAAGGGCCCAGTCGGACGGTTAGCCGGAAAAAGGCGAAGGTCGGAAAAAAAGGTTAATATAGGAGGTATGTCAATTGCCACCCAAACGTACGGTTAAGAAAAAGAAAAAGATTAAGGTAGATGCCGAAGGTATCGCAACAATAAAGGCTACATTTAATAATACGATCATATCTCTCACGGATCAGTATGGGAATGTCATTTCGTGGGCTTCGGCAGGAACCGTTGGTTTCAAGGGATCCCGGAAAAATACACCCTATGCGGCTCAGCAGGCTGCCGACAGAGCGGCTAAAGAAGCGATGGATATGGGTCTGAGTAGAGTTGAGGTTCGTGTAAAAGGCCCCGGTTCCGGACGGGAAGCCGCTATTCGGGCATTGAACCTGGCCGGATTGCAGATTAGTGCGATAAAAGATGTAACCCCCATCCCACATAACGGATGCAGACCTCCCAAGCGGAGAAGAGTATAATTAAGTAGGAGTAAAATTCATGGCAAGATATACAGGTCCTGTTTGTAAATTGTGTCGCCGGGAAGGAACCAAGCTGTTTCTGAAAGGCGAACGGTGCAATTCGACAAAATGCTCGTTTGAGACAAAGAGCTATGCACCGGGACAACATGGCCAGACAAACCGCAGACGACTGTCCAATTACGGATTACAGTTACGCGAAAAACAGAAAATCAAACGCATCTATGGTGTTCTTGAAAACCAGTTCCGCCGGTACTTTGCTAAAGCGGCAAAGGAAAAAGGTGTTACCGGCACAAACCTGATGAAATTACTGGAGAGCCGGCTGGATAATGTCGTTTACCGGCTTGGATTTGCTTCATCCAGAAGTATGGCCCGGCAAATGGTTTCTCATCGTCATTTTACCGTGAACGGCCGGATTGTGGACATTCCGTCCTATCAGTGTAAAGCCGGCGATGTGATTCAGGTCCGTGAGAAGAGCAAGAAATTAGAAGCTATTCACGAATCTATGAAGCGGATTCGGGGTGATCATGATCTGCCCTGGCTTATTCTGGATAAAGCGAAAATGCAGGGAATCTTTATTCAGGTTCCCGAGCGGGATCAGATGGGAATTGATGTAAACGAACAATTAGTTGTCGAACTATATTCAAAATAAATGAAGAGGAACCAATGACCGCACAGGATCAAATTTTAACAAAAGTTTCCAAAGAAGTTCTAACAGATACATACGGTCAGTTTATTGTTCAGCCGCTGGAGCGCGGTTTCGGGACAACGTTGGGAAATGCTCTCCGGAGAGTGCTAATCACATCCGTTCCCGGGGCGGCCATTTCGGCGATAAAAATCGATGGTGTATTGCATGAATTTGCAACTATTCCCGGGGTGGTAGAAGACGTTGCGGAAATAATTTTAAATCTGAAGCAGGTACGTTTTAAGGTGGAACCCAATTCCAAACCCGATAAGGTGATTTTAAAATTCAAGGGCAAAGGGAAATTTACTGCCGGTGATATCGGCAAAGAATCTTCCGAATTTGAAATTCTGAATCCCGATCTCCATATTTGTGAGATGAACAGTAAAGCTGATTTTACCATTGAATTGAAAATATCCCGGGGGACAGGCTGGGTGCCGGCGGAAAAGAATAAGACAGTCGATTATCCCATCGGAACGATCTTTATCGATTCAATCTATTCTCCGGTAACCAATGTTAGTTATAAGGTAGAGAGTCTGCCAGGAACCAGTCGGGAGACCCTGGAAAAAATGACGCTGGATATCTATACCGATGGCAGTATCTGTCCGGAGAAAGCACTGGATTATTCGGCCAAATTGCTGATTGAGTATTTTTCACTCTTTTCGACTACCGAATCATCACAGCTTGAGATTCCCCGTGAGGTTCCCGATGAAAATGTTATCAAAATCCGCAATCTTCTGAAAAAGAGTGTCGATGAGATGGAACTGTCGGTAAGATCCTACAACTGTCTGAAGGCAAATAATATAAAAACCATTGCCGATCTGGTCTCCAAGGAAGAGGCCGAGATGTTGAAATTCAAGAACTTCGGCCGGAAATCGCTGAATGAATTAATGGCCAAATTGAAAGAGATGAATTTGGAATTCGGTATGGACACCGAATTATATCTGTCCGAAAAGGACGAATAAATAGTCAAAGGAGTATTCAGTCATGCGCCATCAGAAACGTGTTGCAAAACTGGGCCGCACTGCAAGTCATCGCAAAGCATTGATGATGAATCTGGCAAAGTCGTTAATTACACATGGAAAAATAAAAACCACCGATGCAAAGGCAAAAGAACTCAGACGGGTTGTTGAACGCCTGATTACCTATGGCAAACGGGGTACCGTCCATCATCGACGTCTGGCCTATAAAGTTCTGAATGACCGGTCAGCGGTTAAACAATTATTTGATCATATTGCGCCGCAGTATGCCGATCGGAACGGCGGCTATACCCGGATAACGAAACTGGGCTTCCGTGATAATGACAGCGCTTCGGTTTCCCTGATCGAATTTGTTGACTATCGCCAACCGGGAGAAAAGAAGAGCAAGAAAACTACCACTGAAAAGAAGAAGTCGACGGATAATACAAAGACAAAATCGGTAAAAGAAACCAAGGCAAAGGGAAAAACAACAAAATCTGCCAAACAGGATAAAACCAAATCCGAAGAAAAGTCAGCTGAAGAGAAAACTGTAACTGAGAAAAAAAACGCTGAACCTACTGAAACAGAAACTGAAAAATCCCAGGAGATTGAAGAAAATCCGGAAAAGAATATTACCGATTAATGCCGGGTAGCTCATTGCAGCCTATGAAGAGTAAAATATGGGCAGTAGTTCTTACTGCCCTTTTTCTATTTAACATTACAAGCAGCTTTGCGAGAGATCCGGAGCGACTGGCGATGTGGGTTGTTCGGGATCAGATAACAAATGCCGAATCCATTGATAAAATTATCGACTTTGCCCGGCGAAACGGTTTTACAGATTTGTTTGTTCAGGTTAGAGGCCGGGGTGATGCGTTTTATAATTCGGATATTGTGCCTCGCTCGGAGAGTCTTGCCGCCAACGGTTTTGATCCGTTAAAGTATTTATTAGACAATGCTCATCCGAAAAAACTGAAAATCCATGCCTGGTTAAATATGTATCTGCTCTGGTCAGCCGATGACAAACCCCGGGATCCAAATCATCTTCTCAACAAGCACCCCGAATGGATGAGTGTGGATGCTGACGGCGTCAAAGATATAAGTCGTAAAACCAGGGATTTTAAACGCAACAATACCGAAGGAGTCTATCTGTCTCCGCTGATACCAGATGTAAATCAATATCTGCTTGCTGTTGTCAAAGAGGTTGTTGATAGTTATAATGTCGACGGAATTCATCTCGACTATATCCGCTATCCCAAGTATACATATGATTTCAATGATGTTGGTCGGAAGCGGTTTAAAGATATCTATGCCGTTGACCCCATCCTTCTGTCGATTTCCAATAAATCCTTTTTTACCGGTATGGAAGCGAAAACAATAGAAAGGCTGCTTGAAAAGTGGGCAGATTTCCGAAGAGATGCCATTACCGAATTGATTGTCCAAATCCGTGAAGTCATTATCGCTTCCCGTAAACCGATTGCTTTAAGCGCTGCTGTCAAACCCGATCCCTTAGAAGCCCGCAACCATTTCTATCAGGATTGGGAGAAATGGTTAAAGTTGGGGTATCTTGATTTTGCAATACCAATGAACTATACGGAAAGCGCCGAACAATTCGAGAAGATTCTGCATAAATTTGATCCTCTGATTACCAAAGAGAAAATCTGGGTCGGTATCGGTGCCTATAACCAGGGACGCTACGAGGCATTGACAAAGATCATGTTATGCTATTCGAACGGGTTCAACCGGCTGGTGATATTTTCCTATAAGTCAATGGCCGATCAACCTGACTATTTTCCCACACTGCGTAAAGCCTTCTATATCGACAGATATTAAGCAATTATCAAATATTGATTGCAATCAACGGGTTTCCCCGTAGGATTCTGCAAAATTGCGGATGAGAATGTATTTGGCAGATTACAGATACATTGATTTATTATTTTTTATTATTAAATTAAAACAATCGATTAGTTGAATGTTGTTAAGGCATAAAATCAGGGGTTAATATGGCGTTATTGGAAGTATGTTTCGCAGATACCGTACCCCTTTCAGCGTATCTCGGTGTTGTTTTAAAAAAGCCGGATGCCGTTTTGTGGCTGCGGAAGAGGGATCAACGCAAAATTGTTCAGGATTTGGAATCAACCATTTCCGGTCAGCTATCCGTAAACTTTGAGAGTCGTGATATTAAGACGGATATTGACGAGTTTAAGGAGCAATGCCGTCAAATTATCAAGGATTATCCGGAGCATGATATCCTGTTGAATTGTACCGGTGGCGAGCGTCTGAAAGTGTTATTGGCTGCCTCGATTTTCCGGGATGCCGGAAAGGGGATATTTTTTATTGACACCGAGCACGCCCGGTTTGTCGAT
>QNCV01000023.1 GCA_003645845.1 Fidelibacterota bacterium
AAAAGATAATTTGAATTTTAACTGGAAATTAATCAAAGCGCCGATGTTTGTGATAGATTATGTCATTGTGCATGAATTGGCCCATTTTATTGAAGCGAACCATACTCCTGAATTTTGGAACATCGTTGAAGTGCAGGTTCCGAAATATTTGAAGGCAAAACAGTGGCTTAAAAAAAACGGTGGGTTGCTTGAGCAGGAGTTTTGAGTAGCTGCCAACATTGTGTATTTGCAATGCTATAGCACTGTTCATACGCCCGACCATCAGAAGAAATTAATAATTGCCAAAACAGTTGATTACTTTCGACAACCGTTTCTAAATTTCCCTGTCACGGCAACTATATCAGCGGTGGATTACGGTAATTCAATATTTTAATTTTATCGAATGTACAACACTTAGCTTTATTAGAACCTTTGACTATAAAAAACATGGGAAGGTGGAGGGAACAACAGTTAAAAATTCTTGAACCTTTTTACGGCCCCGATAAACAGGAGTTGAGGATTATTCCTATGATAAACACAATTGGAATTGAGATTAACGCCAGTTGCTCGCGTCGCCAGTTTGTCTACGAATTGAAAGTTCCTTTCAAGATCATTTGTGATTATCTCAAGGCCGATCAAAACAAAATGTCGACGGAAATTGATCTGAAATTCCGACTTCCGGATTTAGAGATAACCACTCATGCCCGGCCAATGGACGGTTATGCGGGGGGTAGAGGTACAGACGGTCCTCCCGGTGGCGCAGGCGGAATGGGCGGATCTTCCAGAGGTAGGAGTATGGGAGCACCTCCCGGTCGGGGACCTGAAGGGAATAATAATGAATCAACAAGTAAATTTAAATTTGATGTGAAAGTCTGTTTGACAGATGGTTACTAAAACTAAAGAAATAAAATTCTCCTTGAAATTGCAAAAAAGGATTTTAGCGTGAATTAAATCCCCTTTTCGAACTAACGATATCGTGTTATGCTCCCTGATCAAAGATGACTCGGGGGGGGCTTCTGTTTCCCGGGAAAGCATAACTATTGAGTTTCGGTGGAGGATGTGTTTTATTCACAGTTAAAAACCGAAAAACTATCCGGTAAATATTTTTTGCAACTGATGCGTCACATCCTGCCAAAAGGTAAATATTGCTTGGGCAAAAAATAAAAATAAACTTTCAGTTTAATAATTCCTTTGGATTAGCTATATTTCGACTTAGTTTTTTTTAGTTTAGATTAATTATTCTATGATTATGCCGGAGCAAAAAATAAAAGTACTTCTTCTTGAAAATATTCACCCCGATGCAGCGAAGCAGTTCAGGGAAAACGGTGTTGACATCGTAAATATCGACAGAAGTTTGAAGGAAGATGAACTATGCGAGAAGGTCAAAGACGTTCATGTAATCGGAATCCGTTCCAAAACCCAGGTCACCGAAAAGGTTCTTGACGCCGGAAAAAACCTTCTGGCTGTCGGTGCGTATTGTATCGGGACAAATCAGATTGATATCAGCGCTTGTTCAAGGCGGGGGGTGGCGGTTTTTAATGCACCCTATAGCAATACCCGCAGTGTTGTAGAGTTGGCTCTCGGTGAGATTATTATGCTGATCAGGGGAGTCTTTGATAAAAGCACTAAACTCCATCAGGGCGTTTGGCAGAAAAGCGCTGCCGGAAATTATGAAATCCGCGGTAAGCGCCTCGGAATTATCGGCTACGGAAATATCGGAGCGCAACTTTCGGTCATGGCCGAAGCCGTCGGTATGAAGGTTTATTATTATGATCTCGAAGAAAAATTGTCGCTCGGTAATGCCAGAAAATGTGACACAATGGAAGAACTTCTGGCAAAGTGCGATATAATTACTCTGCATGTGGATGGTCGGCCAGAAAACAGGGGATTGATAGGAGAAAATGAATTCAATCTGATGAAAAGGGGAGTTATATTTCTCAATCTGAGCCGTGGTTTTGTTGTCGATCTTCAGTCCCTCGTTCAAAACATTCACAACGGTAAAATAATCGGAGCGGCAGTGGATGTATTTCCGGAAGAACCCAATCAAAACAACGAAAGATTTCAAACCGAACTACAGCAACTGCCGAACGTCATTCTGACGCCGCATATTGGTGGCAGTACTGAAGAAGCTCAACGTAATATTGCCGACTTTGTAACAGGGAAAATAATAGATTTCATCTATAACGGGGGCACATCATTAAGCATCAATTTACCCAATCTTCAATTACCCGAAATCCGCGATGCACATCGTTTGATTCATCTTCATGAAAATGTTCCGGGTATAATGGCAAAAATAAATAATATTTTAGCCCGTCATTCGATTAATATTGTGGGGCAGTATCTGAAAACAAATGAATATATCGGTTATGTCATTACCGATATTGCCAAGGAATATGAACGTGATGTTATTGCTGAAATTAAAAACATTCCGGGAACCATTCGTTTTAGAATATTGTATTAAAGTGAATATATAGACAGATAGAGAGTATATGAAAATGGGATATCCTTTTAAAAAAATCGAACAAAAATGGCAGAGGCATTGGGAAGAAAATAAAACATTCAAAGCCGGGGAGGATTGGGACAAACCAAAATATTATGTCCTGGATATGTTTCCGTATCCCTCCGGAGCCGGTCTGCATGTCGGGCATCCTGAAGGATATATTGCCACAGATATCATAGCTCGCTATAAACGTCAGAGAGGTTTCAATGTCCTTCATCCAATGGGATGGGATGCCTTCGGTTTACCGGCGGAAAACTATGCTTTACAGACGGGAACCCACCCGAAGATTACTACAGAAAAAAATATTAGCACTTTTCGTCGTCAGATAAAATCCTTTGGTTTCTCTTACGATTGGGATCGGGAAATCAATACAACGGATCCAAAATACTATCGCTGGACCCAGTGGATATTTCTGCAATTATATAAAAAAGGGCTCGTTTATCAGGCTAAAGTGCCGGTGAACTGGTGCCCTGCATTGAAAACCGTTCTGGCCAACGAGGAAGTTATTGACGGAAAATCGGAACGTGGTGGTCATCCGGTTGTGAGGATGCCTATGAGACAGTGGATTTTAAAAATTACCGCCTATGCCGACCGTCTTCTGGAAGACCTTGAGCTTGTAGATTTCCCGGATAGCATCAAAGAGATGCAACGAAACTGGATCGGACGTTCTGAGGGGGCTGACGTTGTCTTTAAAATTGCCGATTCCGATGAATCTCTGACGGTTTTTACAACCCGACCGGACACGCTTTTTGGAGCAACCTATATGGTCGTGGCTCCCGAACATCCCATTCTTGAAAAACTGGTTAGTAGCAGTTATCGACAAAAAGTAGAGGATTATCGCCAGAAAGCCATTTTAAAAAGTGATCTCGACAGGACCGAACTTGCGAAAGAAAAATCCGGTGTATTTACAGGCATTTATGCGATTAATCCGGTGAACAATAAAAAGATACCCGTTTGGACATCCGACTATGTGCTAATGAGCTATGGTACTGGCGCCATCATGGCTGTTCCGGGGCATGATCAGCGTGACTGGGAATTTGCCAATAAATTCGGGCTTGATATCATTGAGGTAATTTCCGGTGGTGATATTACTAAAGAAGCCTGGACCGGTGACGGAATTCTGGTTAATTCGGGAATATTGAACGGATTAAATGTCGAGGCGGCCAAAAAGAAAATTATTCAATGGCTTGAAGAACACAACATTGGGAAAGCGTCGGTGCAGTACAAATTGCGCGACTGGGTATTTTCACGTCAGCGTTACTGGGGTGAGCCGTTTCCTTTGAAGTTCGACCAAAATGGCAATGTAATTATTCTTGATGAAGATGAGCTGCCATTGAAACTTCCCGAGGTTGAAAAATATGAACCCAGCGGTACCGGAGAATCGCCGTTGGCTAATATTCCGGAATGGGTAAATTTTATTGATCCAAACACGGGGGAGAGGTATTCCTACGAAACGAACACCATGCCCCAATGGGCCGGTTCCTGCTGGTATTATTTACGCTATATTGATCCGAATAATGACAATGAAGCCTGATTCCAAGAAAGAAAAATACTGGATGCCGGTGGATTTATACATTGGCGGCGCCGAACATGCAGTTTTGCATCTGCTTTACGCCCGTTTTTGGCATAAAGTACTTTATGATTTGGGCTATGTTAGCACTCCGGAACCCTTTATAAGACTGGTTAATCAGGGTATGATTCTCGGAGAAGACGGCGAAAAAATGAGTAAATCCAGGGGAAATGTCATTAATCCTGATGACGTTATTGAAAAATTCGGTGCAGATACTTTTCGGATGTACGAAATGTTCATGGGCCCGCTTACTCGTACAAAACCCTGGAGCACATCGAGTATAGACGGTGTTCATCGTTTTCTCAATCGGGTTTGGAATCTGTTTTTCAATGAAGATGGCAGCATAAAAACCGATATAGAAGATATTGAACCTAATCATTCGGAATATGTATTATTAAATAAAACAATTAAAAAAGTTACTGAAGATACTGAAATTTTAAGATTTAACACGGCTATTTCACAATTTATGATTTTTTTAAATGAACTTGGTAAAGTTAAAGTAAAACCGTTAAAATTGCTGAAACCCTTCATTCAATTGTTAAATCCCTATGCGCCGCATATCACCGAAGAGATATGGGCCAGAATGAATTTCGGTCATGAACTTGCATATAATTCGTGGCCGCAATATGATTCCCGATATATTAAAGATGAAATCGTCAAAATAGCAGTTCAGGTTAACGGCAAGGTTAGAGGAACATTCGAAATTGATATAGATTCCAATGACGATGATTGCATTGCGGCAGCCTTGAAGATTGAAAATGTTCAGCGATTTATACATAATAAAAAAATTGTTAAACAATTTGTCATTAAAAATAAAATTGTAAGTTTTGTCGTAAAATAGAT
This sequence comes from Fidelibacterota bacterium, assembly GCA_003645845.1. Classification (GTDB taxonomy): domain Bacteria; phylum Fidelibacterota; class UBA2242; order UBA2242; family UBA2242; genus B118-G9. The sequence goes on from QNCV01000023.1 coordinate 4,893, forward strand.
TTGTTATGAAAAAGGTAAGGGGTAGTCTGAAATAGTCTGCCCCTTTAAAATATTGCTAATAGTTTACATAATATATCTTATGTGTATATTCTAACGGGTATATATTTGTTTATATTTCAATTGTGTCCCCAACGTTTTAACTGATGTATTTCTCCGGAGAAAATAAATCAGGTGCGTATTCATAATTTCTCAGAGCCCTTTTTAATTCCGGAGAAGTTTTTTCAATCAACCGGCCAATCGAATCCTGCATATCTTTTTCAATGACGGTCTTACTTATTATACGAAAACTTACATTACCCCTATTGTAATTTTCCTTCTCTAAAATCTTTTTCGACAGATAATCTGTCATAAAGCCATTCGGATTCACGATATCATAAGGAAAATGGAGCTTTTCAAGTGCCTTTTTGAAAATATTAGTGGCGTATGGAAAATGTGTACAGGCTAAAATAAGAATTATTTTTGTAAATCTCTCTTTATTTGGTGATAGATAATTCCCAACTGTTTTTATGTATTTTCGTATTAATTCATTAGTTTTCTTACCGCTTACATTTTTTTCAACAGAACCGATCAATTCGGTCGCACTAACGGTAATAATATCTTTAAATATATGAGAATATTTCAGGAAATACCGACGATGGACATCGGATTCAATCGTCGTGTTCGATCCCATGACGGCTAATAAACAATCCGAATCAGATTTATATTGCTCGTAGACATAATGTGTGCCGAATTGGATAATGTCAACGATCTTATGACGGATATTTTTAATAATGTTTGTTTTATTTAGTAATACACTTAAAGTATTACATGCAATGACAATCAGATCAGGCGCCAATTTACCGTCAACATTGAGCAGTAAATCATTTAATATATTAACCTTATCCTGAGTTTTATTGATAGAATTATATCCGTATTTCTCGTGTGGCAATCCATTGACAAAAATAATTTCCGCATCGGTACGGTCTTTTATTGTTTCATAAAGCCCGGAGGCAATGTTCATACCGCCAAACCCGGAATCAATCAGGACAATTCTCATAATTCTACTGCTTATTGAGAAAATGTTTGATATATGAAATTAAAAATTCCAGACCGGGTTTTAATACAGTATCCTGAACTATAAAATCACTGCTGTGAGAGTTTCCTCTTCCGTCGACACCGATCTGGAAATAGAGGCTTGGCAACACTCGTCCATAATACGCAAAATCATCTGCTCCCATTGATGGTTTTTGCATAACAACAAGCCTGTCGGCGTATTTCGAATTATTGCAGAAATCGATCAGTCCGGTTACCATATGGGGATCGTTAATGATAGCCGGTGTGCTATTGGGTATTTCAAGTTGAATTTGACAACCATAGATTTTTGCAAAATCAGACGTGAATTGTTTAAATCCTTTAAGCAATACTTCAAGGACTTCGTTGTCAAAGTTTCTGAGGGTACCCTGAAGTATTAACTGAGAAGGAATGATATTATGGGAATGTCCGCCATGGATTTCACCAAACACCAGAACGAAGTCTTCGCGGCTATCGATAATCGATTTCAAATAACCGGTTATCTGACTGATATACAGGGAACTAATGCGAATCAGATCAACCGTATCATGCGGTCTGCTTGTATGACCACCGGGACCGTTAAACTTTAGTTTGATCAGAGTTGAGGAAGCACATGCAGTTCCTTCTTTTACTGCAATCTGTCCGGTTTGATAACGGAGGTCTACATGAACGGCAAAAATGCCGGTAAGATCATCAAAGAGATTTTCTTTATGAATCGTCGAAGCACCATCGGGTATTGATTCTTCCGCCGGTTGAAAGAAAATTCGCAAACGACCATTTAAATCATCGGGATTATCCGCAAAATATTTCGCCAAACCAAGTCCGAAGGCCGTATGAAAGTCATGGCCGCAGGCATGCATAATGCCATTATTTAGAGAAATAATCACATGATTAACATTTTCATCAATTGGCAATGCGTCTATATCTGCCCTGAAGCCCAGCACAGGCCTCTCCCCTTTTCCGATATCAACATAGCCGCCTGTCCGAACAGAATGAAAGGGCTCCAGACGAAGATTCCATGAGGCGAGTTTTTCCCGGATGAATTCGGTAGTTTCAAATTCCTTGAAAGACAATTCGGGATGTTGATGAAGCCATTGACGAATAGATGTAATTTCGTCGATGAATATTTTTGTGATAGTACTCATTGTGATACTCAGATTGTGACTTTCATCATCTCGGGAATTGCGCTTGTATAAACCTCTTTCAACTCTTCGACGGAAAAATCGATAGAGTCATTCATTTTCAAACGCTGATTGTCTTTGACGCGCCCGATTGTAAAGCAGGGAACGATATTTTTTGCAGCAATTCGTTCAATGTCCAACAAGTGTCGTTCGGAAATTGTAAGAATGATGACCGATTGAGTCTCTCCGAAAAAGATTTCATCGTCACGCAGTTTTCTTGATATATAAATCGAAGCACCCATCGGTTTATCCGGATTACGGAGACATGATTCGGCAATCGCCACAGCCAGTCCGCCATCGGAAATGTCAGTTGCGGAATTGACAATGCCGGCGCGGATTGCCTGCAGACAGGCTTTATGAACCCGTTTTTCAAAAGCCAGGTCGATTGTTGGTGCATTACCGGCTACTTTATTATGGACGATTTTCAGATATTCACTGCCTCCCATTTCTCCTTTAAGTGTTCCCAGCATTACGATGAAATCGCCGTCATTTCTGAAATAGGAATTTGTGATATGCTCAAGGTCCTCAATCAAACCAACCATGCCAACGACGGGTGTCGGATAGATGGCGCCATCGGGAGATTCATTGTAGAAACTGACATTTCCGCCGGTAACCGGAGTATTGAATGTTCGGCAGGCATCGCCCATTCCAAGAACAGCCTGCTTGAATTGATAGTAAATTTCTGGATCGTAGGGATTTCCGAAATTCAGGCAATTGGTAATGGCAATCGGCTTTGCGCCGGTGCAGACAACATTTCGGGCGGATTCCGCAACTGCAATCGCACCGCCTCGGTAAGGATTTAAATATGTATATCGACCGTTGCCATCGGTTTTTATGGCAATCGCTTTATTTTTCCCTTTAATTCTGATAACCGCTGCCGAGCCACCCGGCGGAATAACAGTATTTGACCGAACCGAATGGTCATATTGACGATAAATCCAGGACTTATCCGCAATGGAATGAGACCCCAGTAATTTCAATAGTGCGTTGTTGTAATCTTTCGGTTCCGGGATATCTTTCAGGTCCGTGTTATGTAATTTGTTAAGATATTCCGGTTCTTTGGTTTTCCGTTCATAAACCGGCGCACCGCCGCCAAGAACCAGATGCCAGGCCGGCACAGAACCAACCGGTTTATCATCGAAAAACATTTCCAGCTCAGATGTGTCGGTTACGGTTCCGATCTCGACACAGTTCAGATCCCATTTCTCAAATATTTCCTTAACCTCTTTTTCAAAACCACGTCGGATGACCACCAGCATGCGTTCCTGAGATTCCGACAACATGATTTCATAGGGTATCATGCCGGGTTCCCGCATGGGGATTTTGCTCAAATCGAGAATCATCCCACTTCTGCCCTTTGCCGACATTTCAGAAGTTGAGCAGGCAATCCCTGCGGCGCCCATATCCTGAACACCAATCAGATAATTTTTCCGGGCCAATTCAAGGGTTGCTTCAAGTAGTAGCTTTTCAGTGAGGGGGTCTCCAACCTGAACGGATGAGCGTTTTTCCTCGGATTTTTCACTGAGTTCAACAGATGCAAAGGTTGCGCCGTGGATTCCATCGCGTCCGGTTGATGATCCGACAATCATCACCGTATTGCCTTTACCTTTGGAAATTGCACTGACGACACGATCATGCTTGACAATTCCCACAGTCATTGCATTGACAAGCGGATTCCCGGTATAACATTCATCAAAATAGACTTCCCCTGCGACAGTAGGAACCCCCATGCAGTTCCCATAGTGAGCAATACCTTTGACGACTTCATCGAAAAGATAGCGATTTCTCGGAATAGACAACGGCCCGAAGCGGAGTGAATTCAGCGATGCAATGGGTCGGGCTCCCATGGTAAATATGTCCCGGAGAATTCCACCGACACCGGTTGCAGCGCCCTGAAAAGGTTCAATGGCTGACGGATGGTTATGACTCTCGATTTTAAAAGCGATGGCCTGATTGTCGCCAATGTCCACCAGCCCGGCATTTTCCTCGCCGGCTCCCACCAGCAGACGTTTTCCGCTGCGAGGCAGGGTTTTCAGCATGGCAATTGAATTTTTATAACTGCAATGCTCACTCCACATTACGGAAAAAATACCTAACTCGGTATAATTGGGCTTCCGTCCTAAAATTTCCTGAATTCGATTCCATTCCTCTTCATTAAGACCATGTTCAATAGCCAGTTCCAGAGTGACTTCCGGTTCCTTTATTTTATTCATTGATACTCCAAATATTGATTATGCTGATAGTGCTCAATAACCGACGGTTAATTTCCTAATCTTTTTGCAAAAATTCAGCAAGAAACTTCAGATTACGATGTATGGTGAATATAATCCCAGATTATCTGAGCCAGTTTCGGGCCTATTCCGGGTACCAGGCTGATTTCTTCCACAGATGCAGATCGAATTTTCTTTATGGTTTCAAAACGGTTCCACAATTCTCTTTTTTTCACGGGGCCTAACCCGGGAATCTGATCCAGTTCTGATGAAAGGGAGCCTTTCCCGCGCAGTTTTCGATGATAATTAATTGCAAAACGATGCGCTTCATCCCTGATTTTACGAAGAAGAATAAGAGAAATGCTGTCACGGGGTAAAATAATCGGTTCCCTCTGTCCCGGAATATAGACCTCCTCTAACTTTTTCGCCAGCCCGATAATCGGAATACTCTCGATTTCCAGTTTATCGAGAACCTGTTTCGAAATATTCAATTGTCCTTTGCCGCCGTCAATGACAATCAGGTCGGGCAGGGTTTTATTTTCTTTAATCCGGCGAGTGTAACGCCGTTGTACAATTTCCGCCATCATAGCAAAATCATTAATGCCCTGAACGGTTTTGATCCGATATCTCCGGTATTGACTTTTCATCGGGCTGGCATTCAAAAAAGTTACCAATGAACCGACAGAATATTTGCCCTGTATGTTTGAGATATCAAAGGCCTCAATTCGCCTGGGAATATTTTCCAAATTAAGATCGGCTTGTAACTGAAGGAGTGATTTGGGAATAAAATCCGCCCGCTTTGATTTTTTGGCAATATATTCCCGGAGTTGAAGAGCGGCATTTTTTTCAGCAAGACGAATAAGGGACAGTTTTTCCTCACGTGTCGGCCGTGTGATTCTGACAGTACTGTTCTTCATTCCGGAGAGCCAGCTCTCGAGGGTATCCATATCCGAGGGATAGACATTTACATTGATTTCTTTCGGAATCAGCTGAGATTGCTCATAATATCGCTGAATAAATGTCCGCATGGCTTCGTTGGCCCGGGATACGTTAACCCGCTCTAAAAAAATAGTATCTTTACTGAGCATCTTTCCACGACGGACACGGATAACAACAACAGCAGCGATATCTTCTTCGGCGATCAGGCTTATGAAATCACGGTTTTTAGTATCGCTGAATTCAACCGACTGTTTGTGAAAATAACGGGTCAGCAATTTCAGATTATCCCGATATCGGGCAGCTATTTCAAATTTCAAATCCTCAGCCGCATTATCCATTTTTTGCCTGATGTATTGAAGAACATTATCCGAATGTCCGTTTAAAAATGCTTCTACATTGGCAATCATTTTGAGATAATCTTTTTCGGAAATCAATTGCTGACAGGGACCGTCACAGTTGTGAATATGATATTGCAGACATAGCCTGATTCTCTTTTCACTGACTGTATCAGGATCGAGCTTATAATTGCAGGTCCTGACGGTATATACCTTTTTGATAATTCGTAGAATCTCCCGAATTGTGCCGGCATCGGTGTAGGGTCCGAAATATTTTGACCCGTCATCGATTTTTTTCCTGGTAATGAGTACCCGCGGAAACGGCTCATTGGTGATCCGGACATAGGGAAATGTTTTGTCATCACGAAGGAAAATATTGTATCGGGGTCGGTGTTCTTTGATAAGCGTATTTTCCAGAATCAGCGCTTCAATTTCGGAATGGGTGATAATGAATTCAACATCCTGTACATGTTTCAACATGGCGAAGGTTTTCGGCTCCCGGGACTTATCGGCGCTGAAATAGGATTTGACACGGTTGCGCAGATTTTTGGCTTTACCGATATACAGAATCTTTCCGGCGCTGGATTTAAATAGATAGCAGCCCGGATCGACAGGAGCATTCCGGACTTTATTCAGAAGAGACACGGGATATTCCGGCATCAATAGTCCAGGTTATATAACAGTGTGACGATTTGATCCTGCATATTGTTAACGACACTGGTTGGTGTTGGGTAGTGATTTACCAGAATTGAAAATATGTATTCATGACCGTTTTTAGCCTGTACAAAGCCCGAAAGCGACCGAACCCTGCCCACGTATCCGGTTTTTGCAAAAACGTGTCCAGCGGCGTTTGAGCCCTTAAAACGGTTTTTCAATGTTCCGTCAACTCCACCTATCGGCAGTGAATTGTAAAAAACTTGATAATTTGGGTTGTTGCGGATACCTCTGAGAATAGTAACAATCTGGTGGGCCGTCACAAGGTTATGCCGGGATAACCCGGAGCCATCGACGATAAAAATTTCATCGGGATTCAGGCCAATCCGGGAAAACCAGATTTTCTCGGCTTCGATGCCCTTTTTCGTGCTTCCCTCGTTCAATAATTTCAATCCCAGTGTTTTCTGCAGCTGCTCGGCATAAAAATTCTGACTAACCTTATTAATTGTATGGATAATTTCGGACAATGGAATCGATTGATTTGTCGTGATCAGCGATACCTTTTTATAGTCAATATTTTGAACCGGCAAATCATCTATATCGCTGATATTATTGGCAGTTATACCATTTTCATTGAGTACATATTGAAATGCAGCAAGCGTATATTTTGTCGGATTGTCCACTGTCACCCAGTCTTTTATTGTATCTTTACCGGCTTTGACGGTTCCAAATATCCGGACGGATTCAGTACCCTCTTCCCTGAAAAAATCATACCGTGTGGATGAATCCTCCGGCACAATTTCAAGGTCGTTTTCGATCTGCAGATAGCTCATGTTTGGTTCGGTGAAGATATGTGGCTTCTGACCGACGGAATCATCGGGCACGATAAAAATATCCACGCAATTATCATTAAAGGACAATGCGCTGATTTTGGCGGCATAATAATAGGACAAATCGTCCCAACCCCAGCTGTAACCCAGTTCATGATCATCGAACAGATTATCATCACCGATAACAGTTCCGTTAATTGCATGAATTCCCATGGCTTTCAGGGTATCAGCCCAATTTTCAAACAATTCTACGGGATTACCCCCATTGTATCGGCCGGAAATAGTGGGATCGCCTGAGCCTCTGATAATGAGATTTCCATTCAGCACACCGTTTTCAATGGTTCCATCATAAAAGAGCGATGTTTGATAGCGGAAATCCGGCCCAAGCAATGCCAGAGATGAGGTCGTTGTAAACAGTTTCATATTACTGGCCGGCATCAAAAGTGTATTTGGATTCAGTGAGTATAAGATTTCACCGGTCTGATAATCTTCGATGTGAATTCCTATAACCGCCGATTGAAAGTGGATTGCATTAACAATACTATTTACCTGTGAACGAAAGGATTTGATTGCCGCGTTAGAGACATATTTCGGAGAGGTTCCGAGAATGTTGCGATCAACACTTTCAAGATAATATACCGAACTGCAACCGATGAACAATACTGTAAATGAAATGACTATTAAACAACTGTCAGTAACAAATTTCTTCATATTGACCTCCATAAGTTCATCGACAATATAAAGGATATTGGATTGAAATAGTAGCAATTTGTAGGTGAATAAATCTTTTTATTTAACCCTGATTTTATCAAATTACATACATGAAAGCGAGGTTTTATTAATGAGTTTAATTTGCCTGCATAATGCAACAGTATATACCGGGATCACGTCCCTACCGAAAAGTACGGTGCTGATTGAAAATGGTAAAATCGAAGATGTCATATCAAATGAACGATTCCGGAAACGCAGTATTCCGAAAGATGCAACCATATACTATCTGAACGGTGCGATCATTTCGCCGGGATTTGTCGACACTCATATTCACGGGGTCCACGGTTATGATACTTCTGACGGTAGCGTCGAATCGATTCTTGAAATGTCCCGTGCATTGATTGAATACGGTGTAACCGGCTTCTGTCCTACGATTTATCCTCAATCCGATGAGGATTTCATTAAATCGATCCGGGCCGTGGTTGAAGCAATTGGACAGGAACCCGGCGCTAAGATATACGGGATAAATCTCGAAGGCCCTTTCATTTCGCCGGAGAAACCGGGAGTATTACCCAATAAATACATAAAGCCTGTTGACCTCGATGCCATGAATAAATATCTGGAAGCCGCCGAGGGACACATTGCAATTATGACTGTTGCTCCCGAGTTGAAAAATATGCGGGAGTTGGCAATTCTTGCCGGAAAAAACGGAATTGTGACTTCGGCCGGCCATTCAAATGCCACTTATGAAAATATGTTGGAAGGAATGCAGGCCGGTATTCTTCATTCAACCCATTTTTTCAATGCCATGCGGCGGATTCATCACCGGGATCCGGGAGTTGTTGGTGCGATTATGATTCATCCGAATGTCTCCTGTGAAGTTATTGCTGACGGTTATCATGTTCATAAAGCCATTTTGGACCTGCTGCTGAAAGTCAAACCTATCCACAAAGTTGTACTAATCACCGACGCACTTCGTCCAACGGGTCAGAAATCGGGAAAATTGATTGCCAATAATGAGGAGGTTATCTGTGAAAACGGACTATTTAAACGTAAAAGTGACGGCACCATTGCAGGATCGGCATTGACGATGATCCGGGGGGTAAAAAACCTGTGCGAAATGGGTTTTCCCATGCATGATGCTTTACGAACGGCCAGTTCAAATCCCGTGACTGTCATCAGTCGTCAGGCTGAAACAGGTTCATTGATTCCCGGTAAAGATGCGGACATTGCCGTTTTTGATAAAGACTTCAATGTCATGATGACTTTTGTGAAGGGTGAATTAAAGAAATTTTCCGAGTAATAAAAAAAGCCTCCTGAAAACCGGAGGCTTCTTCTTCAGATTTATTTTCCACTGTTATTCAATTTTCGACAGATCAAAATCTTCCGGGATACCAATGGGTTTCATCTCAATTTTATGTTTTTTCATTGCGCGTTTCATGGAAATCTGCTCGAAAAACAGATAAATAATCGGAATGAGTATCAATGTCAACAACGTTGCAAGCGTCAACCCACCTATTACAGCCCTGGCCATTCCAACCCACAACTCTGATCCCGAACCGAGTTTTAAGGCAATCGGAATCATTGCCAGAATGGTTGTCAGGGCCGTCATTAAAATCGGACGCAGGCGTCGCTTGCCGCCGATGAGAATGGCTACCCAAAGGTCATGGCCATGCTTTTCGCGCAACTGATTGATATAATCGATAAGTACAATACCGTTATTAACGACAATCCCGACCAGCAGAACCATACCTATAAGCGCGGTAACACTTAATGTTGTACCGGTCAGAAAAAGACCCCAGACGGCTCCGATAATGGCCAGCGGAACGGTAAAGATAATGATGAACGGATCGAGCAGCGATTCAAACTGAGATGCCATGACCATATAGACAAGAACAATTGCTACCAGAATGGCAATGCCGAGATACATGAATGATTCCTGCATATCTTCGGCCGAACCACCGACTTCCCAGTGAAAATCGGGAGGAAAACTCATATCGTGCAATTCATTCTGAATATCAGCCAGAACCGACTGTAAATCTCTTCCTGTGACGGAACAGGATACGCTGACCATTCGTTCCTGGTCTTCCCTGTCGATCTGAGCGGCAGCCTCTCCCGTAACAATCATCGCTACGTTTTTCAGAGGAACCTGAATCCCGGTAAGTGAGGTGATATATATATTTTCAAGATCGGTTTTCGACTGCCGATAACTTTTGTCAAGCTGGACAACGACATCATACTCTTCACCACTTTCACGGAATTTTGTAGCAATTTTACCTTTTACCGCTGTTTCGATGGTGGTGGCGACCTGATAAACGGTTAATCCAAGGGCAGAAACCCGGTCACGGTCGATCCGAATCTGATATTCCGGCTTGGGTTGATTGTAACTTTTTACAATATCGACGACACCGTCAATTTTCTTTATGCGTTGCTCAAGTTCATCGCCGAGTGTCGTAGCGACTTTCCGGTCAAAACCAAAGATTTTAATAACAATGTCGCCTTCACTGCCGAACATCCCGCCGGATCGCATTGTGACTTTCGTACCCGGAAGCAGATCGAACTGTTTCCGCAGAGTATCCTCGATTTCAAAACTGCTCCGTTTGCGGTCTTTTACGTCGGGAATACTGATATTGACCTCTCCCTTGTTTGAACCGGAACCGAACATAGCGGCAAAGCCTTCACCAATCCCGAAACTGACTTGGATATTTTCCGCTTCCGGTACTTTGTCAGCAATAATTTTTTCTATTTTTTCGAAAGTTTTATTTGTCGTTGCCAGCGATGCTTTGGTTTCTCTTTCAACATTTAGTTGGATAAATGACTGGTCTGTTTTGGGCATAAATTCGCCGCCAATCTTCGGAAAAATAAATAGAGTTGCTATAAATAATATGGAGATTACGAGTAAAACATATTTTTTATGCCCCAATGACCAGTTCAGCATCCGGACATAATTTCTTTCTAATCTGTTTAAAAATTTACCGATCCCGGAGTCCATGTTTCGGAAAATTTTCCAGCGATTTTGTTTCTTTTGTTTTACCAACAGTTTTGAAGATAATAACGGTATCAGAGTCAGTGCAACCAATAGTGAAATGGTCAATGATGAAACAATTGCAATAACCATATCTTTGAACATAACTCCGGCAATTCCGGGAACGAAAAAGATTGGAACGAAAATAGCCAGCGTTGTTAATGTTGAGGCAATAATCGCGACACCGACCTCACTGGTA
>QNCV01000024.1 GCA_003645845.1 Fidelibacterota bacterium
ATATCGGCGAGTCACTTTAAGGCCGATTATTCCTCTTCCATTTTCAGTTTTATAATCTTAGCGCGCTCTTTTTCGATACGGGCGGGATTTTTCGATTTTTTCTCTAATTCATCCAGCAACTGGAGCGCTTCGTCGTATAGCTTCTGTTTTTTAAATACCTCAACCAGGGTAAATGTGGGAACCGGAATTTTGAGTTCGACCCTACTACCGTTGGACTTTATCCCGGATGGCTTTGGAGATGTTTTCTGAGATTCGGAAATCTTTTTTCCTTCAGTTTGAGTCTCCGGTGCCCGGCTCAAGGGTTTAACATCTTCGTTTTTTTGCTCATCCTTATTCGTCGCTCCGGTAAAACCGATTTCTTTTTGTATCTCTTCCGGTTTCTTTTTGGAATCACTCTCCTCTTTGAGAGGAACCGTATATTTTACATTTGGTTTTCGTAACGGTTCGTCCTCCTTTGGCGGTGGTTCCGGGGCTTCCACAACCGGGAGTGTCCAGTTTTCCTTTTGCACCTCTGCCAATGGTTTGGTTTTCAGTTTTGAAAACATTTCATTAATTGCCGAAGGTTTTGCTCCGGACAATTGTGACGGAGCTGCCTGCTCTTTTTCCGATTCCGGTAATTCCGGCGGAGATGGTGCCGGTTCGGAAGATGGTTCTTCTTTCGGCTGCGGAGAGAGGGAAGGTTCAGGCTCTGCTTCGGCTTTTGCCTGGGGCTCAGACTCGGGTTCCGGCTCACTGTCAAAGTCTGCTGGTTCAGCGGAAACTGCTTCGGATTCGACAGATTTGATTTCCTCCGGTTCCTCGCCTGAATATGGTTCGGTCTCTTCATCTTCCGGTATCATTGGACCCAGATGGGCTTCCTCTTCACTGAGTGCCGTGGTCGGTTCCGCTTCGGATTCGGCAATTTCAGGCTTTTCCCCGGCAGGTGTTCGGGATGCCGTTTTGTGAATGATTATTTCAGGAAGATGAATATCTCTCAAGCCCTCGTAATCAGCATTTTCGGAAATGTGTCCGGACTCCGTGACCGCGGCGTCATCAAGAGGATTCAGAAAATGTATCTTTTCATAGCATGCTTTCAGGACACCGGGGGGCAGTTTATCTCTGCCGATTTCAATCAGCAGATGATAGGCATCGAGAAAACCGTTATCCAGATCAACAGTCTGCTTTAGATGTTCAATGGCATGGTCAATTTCTCCGGACTTAACTTCGGCCAGCGCCAGCAGATAATATCCGTAAGGTGAACGGGGATCATCTAATATGATTTTCCGGCAAAGCTCAATGGCCTCATTTATCATGTCGTTCTGAATATTCAAATCGGCTAACAAGGGCATCAGCCGGCTGCCTTCCCGGGAATCCAGATACGATTCCAAATCGGATTTATTCTGCAGATTCATCTGTTACTCCTTTGAAAAACATCATTACCAGTGAATTTAGTATCAAATGCCGATAAAACCACAAATTTTTCCGATTGATGACCATTACAATAATCCTTTATCAGCAAAACTGCTGTATCGGTTTCCGGCAATGATAATGTGATCCAGCACCGGAATATTCATCATCTTGCCACTCTCAACCATTTGCCGGGTAAGCTGAATATCCTCCCGGCTGGGCTCCGGATTTCCGCTGGGATGATTATGAACCAGGATTACCGCCGCTGCCATGCCCATTACCGCTTCCCGGAAGACTTCCCGCGGCGTCACCACGGATGCATTCAGAACACCTTCGGAAATAATACAATCTTTGATTAACCGGTTATTGCTTGCCAGCAGCAGTACCATGAAAATCTCTTTATTTAGATCGCAGAGACGGGGCGTATACAGTTTGGCGACTTCGGCGGATGAACGGAGAATCTTATCATCGGTTGATGATTCCTCAACCTGTAAACGCCGGGCCAGTTGAATCGCCGCCGCCACCGTAACCGCCTTGGTCTTACCGACTCCCTTGATTCCGAATTGCAGGATATCGTTATAATCGAGCCGGGCCAGCCGGGATAAACCACCTGCCCGACCGATCAATTCCCGGGCAACGTCCAGAGCCGATTTCGAACCCGCTCCGGAGCGAATCAAAATCGCCAGTAATTCTGCTTCACTCAGTTTCGTCGGCCCGTATTGCATTAGTTTTTCGCGGGGGCGCTCTGACTCCGGCCACTCGGTGATAGGCATTCTGTAATAGGAATTATCCCTGATCTTCATATCGCATTCTATTTTAAACGACTGTCAAGCACAAAGGTTACCGGCCCCTCATTGACCAGATGAACATCCATCATTGCGCCGAAGCGACCGGTGGCGGTCGGCACCGATTCCTCCCGGCAACGTTGCACAAAATAATTGTAAAGCCCGGCCCCTTTTTTCGGTTCGGCCGCACGGATAAAACTGGGACGTCGGCCTTTGCGCCAGTCGCCGCAAAGCGTAAACTGTGAAACCACCAACAGACTGCCGTTAACATCTGTCAGCGAGCGATTCATTTTCCCGTTCTCGTCATTGAAAATGCGCAGATGGATGATTTTGGAAATCAGGAAATCGGCATCCGCTTCGTTGTCATCCTGAAAAACGCCCAGCAGAACCACCAGACCATGGTCGATTCGACCCACTTCTTCATCGGCCACAGTGACTGAAGCCTGTTTACATCGCTGAATAACGGCAATCATTTCTCCACCCAGACATTGTCGTCACCCAGCAGTTTGATGAGGGCCGCGATATACTTTTTATGGGGACTCACTTTCAATTTGCTCCTCACGATTTTTCGCAAATCATCAGAGTATTCCAGATGAATGATTAAGCTGCAATCACCGGCATTTATTTCCGACAATTTTTTTATTTCTGTCAGGCGATCATCGCTGAATGTCAGACTCGGTAGACGGATATGAACTTTCTTGGAATTTTTATCCATGTATCCATCAAGCGGGCAGATTTCTTCCGCAATGATTTTTCCGTCGTCACCGCCGCGACTGCTGACCTTTCCGTGCACAAAAACCGGTTTATCCAGGACTATAAATTCACGATACTTTTCAAAAATATCCGCAAAAGTCAACACTTCTACGGTACCGTTCAGGCTTTCCAGCTTTAAAAATGCCATTTGGCGATTTTTACGATCCAGCAATTTACGGATACCGGAGATCATGCCGCCCAGCTGAATCGGCGCTTTGTCCAGTTTGTTCAGGGGTTCGGTAAAATCATAATTGGAAAAGGAGTCTATTTCGGTTTTGTATTGCAATAACGGATGCCCGCTCAAATACATTCCCGCAGCCTCTTTTTCGCGGGTCCAGCGCTCATTATCATTCCAGGGAGAAACATCTGGGAGGTGAGGCTCCTGCATAACCGAATCGGGACCACCACTGCCGAAATCAAACAGGCTGACCTGATCGGTATTTTGCTCTTTCTGAATTCCATGGGCATACTGAATGGCGGCATCTACCGCCGCAAACTGCTGAGCCCGGGACCCTTCCAGACAATCGGCGGCGCCCGCCGCAATCAGACTTTCCAGCGCTTTGCGGTTAACACTCTTCAAATCAAGGGCGCTCACAAATTGAAACAGCGTCTGAAAGGGGCCGGATTTTTTTCGGGCGGAAACCACACATTCGGCCGCCCGCCCGCCGACATTTTTTATGGCGTTCAATCCATAGCGAATTCCACCGTCTTCCGGAGTAAAATTAACATCGCTGTGATTAATACTGGGTGGCAGTATCTCCGAACCCATGCTGCGGACCTCGTTTGAAAGAATCACCACCCGGTCGGTGTTGTTCATTTCGCTGGTGAGGTTAGCGGCCATGAATTCAGCAGGATAGTGGGCTTTCAGATAGCCGACCCGGTACGCCAGCACCGCATAGGCCGCCGAGTGGCTTTTATTGAAACCGTAGCTGGCGAATTTTTCAATTAATGCGTAGATCTCTTCAGCCAGTTTTTTACCGATATTTTTTCGAACGGCACCCTCAATAAACTCCTTTTTAAGATTCTCCATCTCGGATTTTATCTTCTTACCCATAGCCCGGCGCATCTGGTCCGCCTTTGCCAGAGAAAAACCACCGATAACGCTGACAATCTGCATCACCTGTTCCTGATAAACAATTACACCATAGGTATCTTTCAGAATCGGTTCCAGATCGGGGTGAAGATAGGTAATTTTCGCACGTCCCTGTTTTCGGTCGATAAAATCTCCGATCATGTTCATCGGTCCCGGCCGGTAGAGCGCATTCATGGCGATTAAATCTTCTATTCCGGAGGGTTTCAGTTTCTTCAGATAATCCCGCATACCGGCGGATTCAAACTGAAAAATACCGATTGTCCGTCCTTCGCCGAAAAGCGCCAGGGTTTTCGGGTCGTTTTCGGGAATATTTTTCAAGTCCAGTTCAATTCCCCGGGCCCGTAGCGCGGACAGTGTATTGTCGATAACCGTCAGGTTTCTCAACCCCAGGAAGTCAACCTTCAGCAGACCGATTTTATCGATGCTCTTCATGTCATACTGTGTGGTCACATCACCATTTGAAGACCGGTAAAGGGGCACATAATCGGTCAGAGCGCCGGGGGCAATAACCACCCCTGCAGCATGGGTCGAAGAATGCCGGTTCATTCCCTCAAGAACCAGAGAGATATCGAAAAGTTTGCGGTGTTCCTCATCCAGCTCGGCGGCCTCTTTAAGTTCACGGCTATTTTCGAGAGATTCGGCCAGTTTGATGTTCGGGCCCTCCGGAATCAGCTTGGCAATCCGGTCCACCTCGGGCAACGGCATGCCCATAACCCGCCCAACGTCGCGAATCACCAACCGTGCTTTCATTTTCCCGAATGTAATAATTTGTGTAACACTGTCGGAGCCGTATTTTTCTTTGATATAGTCGATTACACGACCCCGTTTTTCATCACAGAAATCGATATCAATATCGGGCATGGAAATCCGGTCAGGATTCAGAAACCGTTCGAAAATCAATTTATATTTCAGGGGATCAATATCGGTGATTTCAAGGGCGTAAGCCACAATGCTGCCGGCCGCCGAACCACGTCCGGGACCCACCGGAATATCACTATCTTTCGCAAAACGGACAAAGTCCTGGACAATCAGAAAATACCCTGCAAAGCCCATTTTGCCGATAACGCCCAGCTCATAATCCGCCCGCTCCCGGATTTCAGGGGTAACATCGGAATAACGTTTTTTCAATCCGGCGTAAACCAGATCTTTTAAATAATCATCGGCGGTTTCGTATTTTTTGTCCGCCGGCAGAGGAAACCGGGGTAAAAAGTTTTTCCCGATATCCAGTTCCACATTACAGCGCTCGGCAATTCTGACACTGTTTTCGATAACCTCCGGATCACCGGGGAACAGCGCCGCCATTTCATCATAGGACTTTAACCAGTATTCATGGGGTTCATAGCGCAAGCGGTCGGGGTCCTTCAACTCCTTACCTAAACCGAGGCAGAAATGGACATCGTGGGCCTCCCAGTGTTCCGCCCGGGAATAGTGCGTATCGTTGGTGGCTACTCTGGGCAGTCCGGTTTCATCCGCCATTTTTTTTGCAATGTTATACCAGCGTTCTTCTTCTTTCAGTCCGTGATTCTGAACCTCGAGGTAAAACCGGTCTTTAAAAATCCCGGCATAATCCAGAGCCGTTTCGGTTGCACGGTCAATGTCGCCTTTCAATGCCTGTCGCTGAATTTTCCCTTGAATGCAGGCTGAGGTTGCAATCAAGCCCTCATTATATTTAACCAAAAGTTCACGATCCACCCGGGGGCGATAGTAAAACCCTTCCAGGTAGGCCAAACTGACCAGCTTGATCAGGTTTTTGTAGCCCTGATTATTCTCCGCCAGGAGCAGAAGGTGATTATACCCGCCACCGCCCTGGCTTTTGGGCTTTCTCTCAAACCGGCTGTGTTCCGCCACATACACTTCGCAACCGATAATCGGTTTTATGCCTGCCTTTTTGGCGGCAGTATAGAAAGGCACGACACTGAACATATTGCCGTGCTCCGTCAGTGCAACCGCCGGCATATTGAGTTCGCTGATCCGGTTTAACAGACCGTCGATTGTCTGAGCGCCATCGAGCAGACTGTAATCCGAATGGTTATGCAGATGAACGAATGTTTTCATTTAATACTTTCCTACAAAGATTGCCAGTAAACCGAAGAAGATGTCTGCTTTCAATAACGATGACAGACGGCCGCAATTATCAGGTGAGCTGTCCCGGCCAAGGGAATATAAAAAATATATGAGGGGAATTTCAACCGCAAAAATCAGCACCAGCAAATAAAAAACACCATAGATATGCAGATAATAGGGAATCAGAGCGCCAATCATCAGCAAAATTGTCAAAAGAAAAACCAGACGCCTCGCCAGCGGGATTCCATACTGCAACGGAACTGTCCGTGCGGCGACCTTCCGATCGCCTTTTACATCCTGGATATCTTTAATGATTTCCCGGATCAGAGTGAACCCGAAAGCCAGGAAAAAGGGCGGTATTCCCCGGCCAATGTCCCCAAAAACTGCTCCGGCAAACAGGAACGCCATTCCCAGAACCAAGGCTACCGTCAGATTCCCCCAAAAGGGTCTGACTTTCAGGTACAGACTATAGATAATCATTAAAATGATCGCCAAACCTACGATAACCAGCAATTCGGCAGAAATAATCGGAATAACCAGAATAATGCCGGTTAAAAACAGAGCGACGGAAAATACCAGCGCGGCCTTCGGGGTAATCAGCCCCCGGGGAATGGGACGTCCCGGACGATTGACCCGGTCGATTTCCGCATCACAATAATCATTCAGCGCATTCCCGGCGCCGGTCAGCGCCCAGACGATTCCCAGGGCAAACAGCACCAATTGCCACTCCGGAAAATCCTTCATCAGCGTCCCCGTTACCAAAACGGCAATTCCCCCCTGAAAAAGATTCAGGGGCCGCATCAAGCGAATGTATGCAAATAGTTTTTTCATGGACAGTGTTTCCCCAATACGATCCGGCTTTCGCCGGAATAGTCTCTGATTATCTCAATATCTCTTAAACCGGATTCATGAAAAATTCGGTGAACCTCTTGTTCCTGGTAAGTACCGCCAATCTCGGTTATCAGATAGCCGGCATCCGTAAGGTGGGTTTGTGCGAGACGGGTCAAACGCCGGTAAAAAATCAGGCCGTCTTTACCGGGATAAAGTGCAATCCGGGGTTCATTGTTTTTCACCAAATCCGTCAAATTGTTCCAGTATTCACCGGCAACATAGGGCGGATTTGATGCAATAATATTAAACGGTTTTTCAGCAGGCCTATCATTAAGAATGTCCATTTTCTGAAACAGGATTCTGTCAGCAACCCCATTGTCAACGGCATTCTGCCGTGCAACCGCCAGAGCCTCGGGGCTGATATCAATCGCACTTATGCGACAATTCCGACATGCAATCGCCATTGAAACCGCAATACATCCGGAGCCGGTGCCGACATCAAGCGCAGTAAGCGATTGCTGTTTGATATTTTCAATAATTTCTACAACCTTTTCCACCAGCAACTCCGTTTCCGGCCGGGGAATGAGTACTGCGGGGTTTACCTTGAACCGATGTCCCATGAATTCCGTATAGCCCAGCAAATATTGAATGGGGATTCCCCGACTCCGTTGGATCAGAAGGGATTTGAAATCCGCAAGTTCGGTGGCAGTCAGCGGGCGCTCATGATTTAAATAGATTTCGAGCCGGGACAGATTGAGAACATGGCGTAACATCCACTCGGCCTCAATCTGCGGTGATTCAACCCCTTTCTCGGAAAGATAGTTTCTCGACCATTTTAAAAGATCAACAATGCGCCATATTTTGCCATCAGAATTCTTCATAATGATACCGAAATTTAACAGCGTTTAATCCCTTTTCAAGGAATAATATTGCTTTTATTTAAGACTGGCAGAAAATTAGCGGTGATTAATCACCAAAAGAGGATTGCTGTAGCATCTCCATATTACGAGCTATTTTCACGGCATTGATCAGCTCGTCGAGATCGCCCTCCATTACCGCATCCAGTTTGTACAGTGTCAGTGAAATGCGATGATCCGTGACTCTTCCCTGGGGGAAATTATAGGTTTTTATCTTGGCGCTGCGATCACCGGTGCTGACCATTGAGCGGCGCTGAGCGGCAATTTTTGCTTCCTGCTCTGCCTGTTTTTCGGCGAGAAGACGGCTGCGCAGAATTTTCAGCGCTTTGGCTTTATTTTTATGCTGGGACTTTTCATCCTGACAGGTAACCACCAAGCCCGTCGGTATGTGGGTTATCCGGATTGCCGATTCCACTTTATTGACATGCTGCCCGCCGGCCCCGCTGGCCCGGTACGTATCGATTCGCAATTCCGCCGGATCAATTTCCACATCAACATCTTCGGCCTCCGGCAGTACGGCAACAGTAGCGGCCGAGGTGTGAATCCGGCCCTGAGTCTCAGTTACCGGAACTCTTTGAACCCGATGAACTCCGGATTCATATTTCAGATTTCCGTAAACATCCGAACCGCTGATTAAAAATATAACCTCTTTAATGCCTCCGATTCCGATAGTATTGCTGGAAAGTTCTTCCACACGCCATCCTTTGCGTTCGGCATACTTGATGTACATCCGGTAAAGATCACCGGCAAAAATGGCGGCCTCATCGCCGCCTGTTCCGGCGCGAATTTCGACAATGGCATTTTTGTCGTCGTTGGGGTCTTTGGGAATCAAAAGCATCTTCAGCTCTTCCTGGAGGGCGGCTTCACGGGCTTTCAGATCGTCAATCTCTTCGTTGACCAACTCCTTTAATTCCGTATCCGAGCCTTGCAGGATTTCCAGATATTCTTCAAGATTTTTCAGAACAGCGAGATACTCTTTGGATTTTTCAACAATCGGCTGAAGGTCCTTGTGCTCTTTGGCTAAAATTTTATAACGATCCTGATCTGAAAACACATCCGGTTTGGCTAATTCTGCCGATAATTCATCATAGCGAGCCTGAATTTCCCGGAGTTTTTCTTTCATTGCAATACCCCTTATTCAACCGCTTCGGCAATAAATTCCTGACCTGCATAATCTGCAAGGGAATCACCAAATGCCGTCTTCAGGGCAACGATAGCCACTTCAATCTGATCGTCGTCGGGAGGCCTGGTTGTAATCCGCTGCAACCACAGTCCGGGCGCTGAAAGACTACGTCCCCACCAGGTATGCTGATATTTGGCTGTCAATTTCAAGAACTCATACCCAACGCCGGAAACCAGAGGCAGCATCAGCAAATGAAACACCAGTCGGAGCGGGAGAGTAATATTTCCCAGAACGGCAATGACTATTGTATCGATCAACGCAAACATCAAAATGGATGCCAGGAGCACAATAAAAATAAAACTTGTACCACAGCGGGGGTGAAATGTGGAGTATTCACGGGTATTTTCAACAATTAACTCTTTTCCGTGCTCAAACGTGAATACCACTTTATGTTCGGCCCCGTGGTTATGAAACAGACGCCGCACATCTTTCATTAATGAAATAATCCAGAGATAAGCCAGAAAAAACAGAATCCGCCATAAACCCGCAACGATATTGAAAGCAAAGGCCTTCTTTTCAATATCCAGCAATTCCGTTGTGATATACAGCGGCAGAAACCCAAACAGCCCGAATGCCAGTACCAGTGCAAAAAACATTGTAAGTCCGGAGAGAAATTTATTCTCTTCCTTGTGTTCTTTGCCCTGGGCTTCTTCCTCGGCCTTGATAGCGATATCCGCCGAAAACTGAAGCGTGCTCAGACCAATTTTCAACGACTCAAAAAGCGCCACCACTCCCCGAAGAACAGGACGCTTCAGAAATCTGTGTTTTTCAGTAGCTGAAGTAAAATCATGACGGTCCGTTACGATACTGCCGTCCGGTTTCCGAACAGCCGTGGCATAGGCGCCCGGCACCCGCATCATTACTCCCTCAATTACCGCCTGACCGCCAACAAGTATTTTTTTATTCATTGTAACTAATATAAAAAATAGCGACCTCTTCTCGGGAGAGAAGATATCGCTATATTTATTTTGATTGCTAACCCTTTGTCGCTTGCCGGTTATACTTGCGATTGAACTTTTCAATCCTTCCGGCCGAGTCAATCAGTTTCTGTTTTCCCGTAAAAAACGGATGACAGGCCGAACAGATTTCAACTTTCATATCCCCGGTGGTTGTCGAACGGGTCTCAAATGTATTCCCGCAGGCGCAGGTAACCACACATTTTTCATATTTCGGATGAATTTTCGGTTTCATTGGAAAATCCTTACTTAAAAATCGTCATTGACTAAAGCGTGCAAATATACAACAATGTGGTTAAAAAAATCAAGGGAATTCGGACGGCCGGTCTATACTTACTGATTCATGGATTTCAGAAATTCCCGGTTGCTTTTAGCCCGTTTCATCCGCTCCAGCAGAAATTCCATCGCTTCAACGGGATTCATTTCACTAAGTATTTTACGCAGAATCCAGATACGCGCCAGCTCGGCGGAAGATAACAACAGCTCCTCTTTTCGGGTGCCGGATCGGTTTACATCAATAGCCGGAAATACCCGCCGGTCACTGAGCCGGCGATCCAAAACGAGCTCCATATTTCCGGTACCTTTGAATTCTTCGAAAATAACATCATCCATCCGGCTGCCGGTATCAATCAGGGCGGTGGCAATGATTGTCAGGCTGCCGCCCTCTTCGATATTCCTGGCTGAACCAAAAAACCGCTTCGGTCGATGCAGCGCATTAGCGTCGATACCACCGGAAAGGATTTTACCACTGTGGGGAACAACCGCATTATGCGCCCGGGCTAACCGGGTAATACTGTCCAGCAGAATCACCACATGAAAACCCAGCTCCACCAGACGTTTTGCTTTTTCCAGAACCATATCCGCCACCTGGACATGGCGTTCCGGCGGTTCATCAAAGGTCGAGCTGACCACTTCCGCTTTAACGGAACGCTCCATATCGGTGACCTCTTCCGGCCGCTCATCAATGAGGAGCACAATCAGGATTATCTCCGGATGATTGGTGGTAATGCTGTTTGCAATCTGTTGCAGAAGAATAGTCTTTCCGGTTTTGGGTTGGGCAACAATCAGACCTCTTTGGCCCTTGCCAATCGGACAGAGTAAATCCATTACCCGCATGGACAGATTCTTACTATCCGTTTCCAGCTGTACCCGGCTTTCAGGGTATAGGGGGGTCAGGCTGTCGAACGACTTTTTCGACTTGACCTCTTCGGGGTTCATCATGTTGACCGCATCCACACGCAGCAATGCAAAAAAGCGCTCATTGTCTTTCGGCGGACGGATTTGCCCGGAAACAATATGCCCTGTGCGCAACCCAAACCGCTTTATCTGAGACGGTGAAACGTAAACATCGTCCGGTCCCGGCAGATAGCTGAAGTCTTCGGAGCGCAGAAAGCCATAGCCTTCATCCATTACCTGCAAAACACCCTGGGAGAAAATACGCCCTTCCTTTTTTGCGCTTGCCTCCAGAATTTTAAAAATCAGGTCCATTTTTTTCAAACCTGTATGTTCCGGAATTTCCAGTTTGACTGCTAAATCCGTCAGTTCCTTTATCTTCATCAGTTGAAGCGACGAAATCGTCAGTTCAGTTTCCATCATTAATCCTTCGTATTAATAAAATAAGTTCTAAAGTATTTTTTCAAAATTTGGTAGGTCCGAAAGAAGCCTATAAGTTCTATTTTCGCAAAATTTAACGACTATTCCGGTATTGTCAAACATTTATTTTGAAAAAATCGTAAATGGCCGGGGCAATATAATGACTGCCGAGAATCAGCAGATGTTCTTCTGATTTCAGGGTTTGAACACAATGAGTCAAGGCCTTCGAAATATTCGGCTCGACAGTAATCTCGGCCTCCGATAATCCCCGGGCAAGACGATTCGCCAGCTCCCGCGCCGGGAAGGATTTTCCGTTCGGAATTTCGGAAACATAAACCCGGTCAGTCAGATCGGCCAAAATCTGACCCAACGAGTCGACCTTCTTTTTACCGCCAAGAGCAATAAGCAGACGAAATTTATCCTCCGGAAATATTTGTTGCAGCGTTCTGACAACCTGCCGGATGCCGTGTTCATTATGGCCGACGTCATAATATATCACCGGCGACCCGGATAAAAGTTCCAGCCGTCCGTGCCAGCGGGTTGCTGCAATTCCCCGGACCATCGAATCAAAATTTACCTTAAACTGTTGGATTTGCCGTAAAACCGTTATTGCCGTCTCCAGATTCACTAGCTGATGGTCACCTAACAATGCGAATTTCAATTGGTGAACCGATTCATCTTTAACGGAAATTGACAACTCCTGCCGGTCGAAACAGCGATGGTCGACCTGAATCCGACACATGTCCGGCGAATAAATAAAGGGGCAGTTTTTAGACAGCGCTTCTTTTTTCAGAATTTCCAGAACGACCGGAGCTTGTCTGGCGGAAATTACGGGAACGCCGGGTTTGATGATTCCGGCCTTTTCCAAAGCAATTTTCTCAATGGTATTTCCCAGAAACTCTTCGTGATCCTTCCCGATGGCAGTGATTACCGACACCAGCGGAGTGACCACGTTGGTCGCATCCAAACGCCCGCCCAAACCGGTTTCCAGAACGGCAATATCGACCTTTTTTCTGACAAAATAGTCGAAGGCCATGGCCGTCGTGGTTTCAAAAAAGCTTGTATCCAGTTCTTCAATTATATTGTGCTTACCGTCGAGGAAACCGGCAATTTCCGCATCACTGATTTTTTTACCGTTAACCCGGATTCGTTCATTGAAGCGGACCAGATGTGGAGATGTATAGAGCCCGACATTATATCCGGCGGCCTGAAGAACAGACGCAATTATCGCACAGGTACTGCCTTTGCCATTTGTTCCGGCCACATGAATCGCTGTTAATTTTTCATGGGGATTGCCGATCCTGTCCAAAAATGCCTGAACACGGCTCAGACCCGGTTTAATGCCTTTACCGTCAAGAGCATAGAGGTATTCCAGCTTCTGCCGGATATCACGGGAAAAGTGGTATTTTTTCATTAAAGACAATCATCCAGGGATATACGCCGGACATTTTCCAGCGGTTGACCGAGTAGACGTCTGGCGACTTCCTCGAATTTCTGGGGAAAATCACTGACATAATAACGATACTCGGGCGTCTTTTCACTATCATTTAAAAGCTGTTTATCTGATAAAAGCCGGCGGACTTCTCTGGCGGTCTGAATCGCACTGTCCACAATCGTGACGGAGAGGTCAACAGTTTTCCTGATAATATCCTTTATAATCGGATAATGAGTGCAACCAAGGATCAAGGTATCAATCCCGCTCTTCATCAGCGGTTCAAGGTAAATCCGGGCCACCATCTCGGTAACTTCGGAATCAATCCAGCCCTCTTCCACCAGGGGAACAAACAGGGGACATGCCCGGGAAAAAACGACGGTGTCAGCATCCATCGATGTCAGGACCTCCTGATACTTGCCCGCTGACACGGTGGCGGTTGTCCCGATAATGCCGATGCGCCGATTATGACTGGCAGAAAGTGCGGCATTGGCGCCCGGTTCAATCACTCCCAGAACGGGAACGGTTGCAATCTCCAGTATCTTTTCCATGGCAACGCTGGAAACGGTATTACAGGCGACCACGATAAATTTAACTCCCTGAGCCTGAAGAAACCGGGTCAGCTGTACGGCGAATTTACGAACGGTATCCGGACTCTTTGACCCGTAGGGTACCCGGGCGGTGTCACCAAAATAGATGATCGATTCCCGGGGCAATTGACGGATTAACTGATTTACAACCGTCAATCCACCCAACCCGGAATCAAAAACTCCGATCGGTTTGTTTTTCAAATCCTTATTTGGCAACGGTCTTATCACTAATCTCCTTGAACTCCATAATACTTTTATAAATTGACTCGGCTATTTTCTGGCGGTGTTTGGCACTGTTCAGCTTCCTGGCTTCTCTCTTATTGGTATTATAGCCTAATTCGCACAACAGTTTCGGCATGTCCGCACCAACCAGAACATAAAAACCGGCCTGTTTAATACCGCGGTTTTTTTGGTTGACAATAGTCGTAAAATTCCGCGACAGGATACTGGCAAAGGTTTCACTGTCTCGCATATTGGTTGAATGAACCATATTGGCCAGAATATTGGTAATATCGTCATAGCCCTGATATTTGAGTTTATCGGCATCATCTTCAAGATGAATGACCGAGTTTTCCGCCTCGGCCACCTTGATCGCCTCTTCGGAACGGCCTGGCCGTAATAAATAGAGCTCCAGGCCCTCGGCACTGGACACATTCTTAGTGGCATTTACATGCAGACTGACAAAAAGTTTACCGCCGGATTTATTGGCGATTTCCGCCCGTTTCCAGAGAGGTACAAATACGTCGGTTTTCCGGGTGTAAACCACTTTGATGTTTTTATTCCGGGACAACAGTTTTCCGACCCGCAGAGCAATATCCAGCACAATATCTTTCTCATGCATATAACCCCAGCGACCGACCGTTCCGGGGTCCTTACCGCCATGTCCGGGATCGAGAACAATCGTATCAATTATCCAGGCGGTTTTAGCCTCTTCGATTTTCCGTTTGATATCCCGGTTCAATGGCAAAAAGAGAGATACCACTATTTCACTATTGCGCAGATCAAAATGCGCATCTGCTGATTTGAACTGACGGTTCAGTTGAAATCCAAGCTGAACGGAACTGCCTGTGGGAACAGCGATGACTTTTTGAACCGAATTGGTGGGATAGACAGAGGAGAGTTGCATCGAGTCACAATCGGCACTGTAAACGGTCAGATAAAACCAACCTTTACCCTTGAAGAATGTGGAGAAGTCCGCATCGGTAAACGTACCCCGGGATTTGATCCGAATTTCCACGCCGTTGGCCTTTTCTTCGTAACGAATACCGGTCAGAAGTGTCGTACCTCCCGAGCCGGTAGTGGAACTGACCTTTTTACCGGGATAGGCTGATTGGTTTTCTACGATATATTCAGTTGCCCTGGTCTTGACAATTGTATACTGCAATTCCGGTATGGTATAATGCTTTACCAACGTTATGAAACTGATGGCTGGTACAAATACGGCATCGTCAACAAGCAACGTCGGAGCCGGCATCTGGCAGACTTTGGCATCGAACATCAGGAAGGAGTTATTCACTGTCAGCTTTATTTTATTCTTATCAAAAAACAGAACAATTTTACCGCTTTCTTTGCGATAATATGTTCTAATTCCGAAGACTTTTGCAAAATCTTCGGCTGACATATAGCGGGTTCTATCAATTGTTATAACCTTAATCCCATGAGCAGAATTTTCGGGTGACGGCTCTATGATGACCATTTTTTCGGAAACCGCACCAGATAAATACAGGAAATTCAGTAATATCAATATGGAAGTTTTCAACGTTTTCATCCGGCCGGAAATTACGAACTACCGGTTCATAAATCAACCACCATCTGGAATTCAAGCAGAAAAGTTTCCACGCTCCCTGATTCGGATATCAAGCGCCTGCGTTGGTATTTGTAGGATATTGCCGTGTTGATACTGTTCTGAAATTGGTTTTCAATAACAATAAAATATCGGTATCCGGTGCCGTTCAGCGATATTAAATTGAACCGCATCGGTATGCCCGGCTCATACAAATAGACACGGGAGTCGTACATTGGAGAATAGAAGTGGGTTGTTCCCGCCCTTAAATCCAGCGACGGAGTAATTGCGGAATTTATCGCAAGACTAAATCCACTTCCCAGACGATCATTTGACTTATTGAGGGCGGTTCGCAATATTAAAGACAGATTCACTGTTAATGGATAGCTTGCCGAACCGGAAAGTTGGTATCTTACTCCATCATTACCTTTTGACTTGCGCTTCAGCCGCAGACTCAGGCGCTGTTTATTCCCACCACGATGATATAACTGAACAACGGCTTCGTTGCCGAAATCCGGTGCACTGCCTTCTTCAAAGGAACGATTCTCAGAGAAATAATCGACATAACCAGCGATCCGGTTCAGGCGGTTAAT
>QNCV01000025.1 GCA_003645845.1 Fidelibacterota bacterium
AATGAGTTTTGTCGGCAGTGAATTACTGACGTCTAATCCCCATTTGAGACATCTACGCTGTAAACCGGGTATGACCGGTCTGTTTCAATTGCAGGAAACCCATAATCCGAATGAGATTGATAAGCAAAATTACGAATATTATTATATGCAAAATCATTCACTCTTTCTGGATGTGGAAATTCTTTTAAAAGCGTTATTAAATATATAAGTGAAATATTATGGCGAAATTAACCCTTGATTTTGAAAAACCGATCCTTGAACTCGAACAGAAGATCGAAGAAATGCGGGAACTATCCCGGGTTAACGGAGTGGATTTACACGATGAAATCCTCAAATTTGAAGAAAAACTGAAGAAGCTGGTAAAAAAGACCTACTCCGGTCTGAATCGCTGGCAGCGGGTGCAACTGGCGCGTCACCCCGATCGGCCATACACCCTGGATTACATTGATAAAATTTTTACGGATTTCATTGAAATTCACGGTGATCGCCATTTTGCCGATGATAAATCGATTATTGCCGGCTTTGCCGGTATTGGTGATTTCAAAGTTGTTATTATCGGTCATCAGAAAGGCCGGAATATCAAGGAAAATGTCTATCGCAATTTCGGTTCACCTCATCCGGAGGGGTATCGGAAGGCGTTGCGGGCCATGAAACTGGCCGAAAAATTTCACAAGCCGGTCATCTCTTTTATCGATACACAGGGAGCATATCCCGGGATTGGCGCCGAAGAGCGGGGACAGGCAGAGGCAATTGCCCGCAATCTTTTCGAAATGAGTCGGTTGCGGACCCCCATCCTGATCTGTGTCATCGGTGAGGGAGCCAGCGGTGGTGCTCTTGGAATTGGAGTCGGCGATCGGAATGTTGTTCTGGAAAATACCTGGTATTCGGTGATCAGTCCCGAGGGTTGCGCCTCAATTTTATACCGTGATGCAGGGAAGGCGAATATTGCCGCCGAATCCATGAAAGTCACCGCCAAGGATATGTTTGAGTTGGGTGTTGCAGATGAACTGGTCAAAGAACCGGATGGCAGTGCGCATCGGAATCCCGATGCCATGGCCAAAAAACTGAAGGAGGTTATTCTAAGAAACCTCAATGAACTATGTGCCATAGAGATCGATGAACTGGTCAGGCAGCGGATTGAAAAATATTCCAGAATGGGCAGTTGGACGGAAGATAAATAACCCATAATTATTCTTATAGGATATGCCAAACGAACTTATTTTTTTTCTGATGATTCTTGTTGTACTCAGCATGACGCTGCTGGTGTTCAGGATGGGCCGATCATGGCTATATATGTATATCGGCGTTTGTATTGTTCTGGCGAATATTTTTGTTACAAAGCAATTTACTCTTTTCGGAATAAACGCAACGGGAGGAAATATTACTTACGGGGCGATTTTCCTGGTGACGGACCTACTGTGTGAGCACTATGGCAAAGAAGCCGGACGAAAAGCGGTGATGCTTGGATTTTTTGCAGCGATATTTTATTTAATTACCTCGCAGTTTATTCTGCTGCTCAAACCATCGGAATATGATGCCGTTCATAATAGTATGCGATCGATCTTCTCTTTTGCTCCAAGAATTGTGTTCGCTTCACTGATTGCGTACCTGATTTCCCAGCTACACGATATCTGGGCATATCACTATATTCGCCGGCTAACGAACAGCCGTATGCTCTGGTTGCGCAATAACGGTTCTACGTGGGTTAGCCAGTTAATCGATTCGCTGACTTTTTCGCTGATCGCATTTGTGGGCGTTTTTCCATTTAATGTCGTATTGCAGATTATTTTATCCACATACCTTTTGAAAATAATTGTGGCGGCAATTGATACGCCTTTTCTCTATCTGAGTTACCGTTTTCTGCCCGATGAACTTAAACGGTCGTAGATATCAAAATAATTATATCTTAAAAATATGATGTAATGATTTTCTCTTTGACGAACTATCATTAACTTACCCGCTATGAAAAAAGGAATATTGATTACATTTGAAGGAATCGACGGTTCGGGAAAAACCACGCAGATCAACGCCCTGATTCAGCGGTTGCAGGAAGCGGGAATGTCCTACCGGTTGTTCCGGGAGCCCGGCGGAACTGAAATCGGTGAGAAAATCCGGGACATTCTTCTTGATAAAAAAAATGAGAATATGCTGAATGTGACAGAGTTGTTGCTCTATTCGGCAAGCCGCTATCAATTGACAGTCAGCGAAATCATTCCCGCTCTTGAAGCCGGTAATGTCGTTATTTGCGACCGGTTTTACGATTCCACAACGGCTTATCAGGGCTATGGCCGGGGAATCGATCTCGAGTTCATATACCGTTTAAATGACATCGCGACCAATTCTGTGACTCCCGATAAAACCTTTATTCTTGATATTGACCTGGAAGAGCGCCGGAAGCGTCTGGGTAAAAAGAATCTGGACCGGCTGGAACGGGAAACGCTTGAATTTCATAGAAAGGTCAGAATGGGATTTTTGGAAATGGCCGAACAGAATCCGGAACGCTTCGTCGTTCTGGACGGTAACCAAGCCCCCGATGAGTTATCAAAGAAAATATGGAATGTCATTAAAATTCTTAAGGAAATATCATAAAATGACAAATTCAAAACGCAAGACCATAATTATTATCGGTATAATCCTTTCAGTAACCGTTCTCTTCGCAATCGGAAACTCAGATATATATAAGGACATTTCCACATCCATTCGTCTTTACAACGAGGTTTTCCGGCAACTGTTTACCAATTATGTCGATCCGATCAGGGCCAAGGATTTTACCGAGAGAAGCCTTGTGGACATAATGAAGGAACTGGACCCCTATACGGTGTTTTTATCTCGGGATGAGAAGGAACCGCTGGAAACTCTGACGAAGGGAGAATACGGTGGCGTCGGTCTGCGGATCAGCATACGGAATGATACATTGACAGTTATATCTCCGATGGATGGCAGTCCGGCCAGCCGGGCGAATATCTTTCCCGGTGATCAGATTATCAAGGTGGATTCTCTCTCAATCATCGGAATGGATCTGAACAAATCGGCCAAACTGATTCGGGGGAAAATCGGTACCAGTGTTACATTGACGATCAAGCGGCCGGGAATCCCCGGAACGACTGAGTATACTCTGAAACGGGAGAACATAAATGTAACCGATGTGAGCTATTTCGGGATGATGGACGATCATATCGGTTATATACGGCTTTCAGAATTTTCCAAAGGTGCTTCCGATGAGGTTCGTGAAGCAATTGCCTCGCTTCAAAAACAGGATCGGCGTATGAGGGGACTGATTCTTGATTTACGGGGTAATCCGGGAGGCCTTTTGTCCGAAGCCCTGGCCGTGTCGGAACTCTTTATTGATCCAGGTGATACGCTTTTAATGACCCGGGGCCGGACGGAAATTGCAAATAAGGTATTTGTGGCCAGGAAAAAGCCCTTTTTGTCCGATGATATCAAACTGGCGGTTTTGATTAACCGGGGAAGCGCCTCGGCCAGTGAGATTGTATCCGGCGTCATTCAGGATCTGGACAGGGGCGTGGTTATTGGTGCTCCCAGTTTCGGGAAAGGTCTTGTCCAGACGGTTTTCCGGATTGATCGTGAGCATTCACTCAAGATTACAACGGCGAAATATTATATTCCCAGCGGACGCCTGATTCAGAAACCGGGTTACGTTAAAAATCCTGACGTGGTCGATGAAAACAACCCGAAAGACACCCTGTTTTATTCCAAGAACGGACGTCCGTTAAAGGGCGGTGGCGGTATTGTCCCTGATTATAAAATTGATACCGATCCTCTGAGTGATTATATCCGCGAACTATGGCGCCAGAATATGTTTTACACCTATGCGGTTCATTATAAGTCGGCCCACGGTGAGATTAAGACACCTGTTGTTGTGGATGATGCCATGATTGCTGATTTCAGGGAATTTTTAACACAGGACGGATTTATTTATCGTCAGAAAAACGAAAAGAATCTGCGCAATCTTGAAAAAGAGATATTAAAAGAGGATGCATTCAGGGATATAGTGAATCCCTTTGCTTCCATTTATGCAGTTTATGATTCACTGAATAGTGTTAAATTCGATGAAAATATTGATCAGATTAAACGGGGACTTATCAGTGAATTATCAACACTGGCCGGTGGCTTGTCTGAGCGGATAAAAAATGATATTAAGAATGACCCGGCCATTGATAAGGCTATTGAAGTTTTGTCTGACAAGATGGAATATAATACGACACTGGGGTATGCTAAGTAAATAAGAACCACGTAATTCGAGGGATTTTTTTTAATATGAAAAAAATTAGATTTTTATTTCCATTAATACTGGTCATTTTTAGCCGCTTCACCTTTGCGGATACAACCGCCGTATTTACTCGGATAAACCAAATATCCGAATCGGTAAAAAGGCAATATTGCCCCGATAAACGGACATCGGTCTGGAAAGTCGATTCCGAGCTCAGCAATGATCGTTACCGGGTGATCGGCGAAACCGATAGCAGACCGGCCCGCGATGATTTCTACAGACAATTGGATGCGACTTTTCCGAATCTTGTAATTGATAAGGATATTAAACTGCTGCCTGATGATGTTATGGACGGGATCATTTTTGCCGTTCCTAAGAATTCCATAGCAAATTTACGCCGAAAACCCTCGGTTGAACAGGAGTTGGTTTCCCAGAGTCTGCGCGGATTGCCGATGGATATCCTTAAAGAAGAGAATGGCTTTTATCTGGTTCGTGCAGATGACGGTTACCTCGGTTGGGTATCCGATGACCGGGTGCAAGAGGGTGATGAAAATTTTAAAAAAGAGTGGATGAATGCCCCGCAGGTCGTGTTTATTGATCTTGAGGGAGTTGTCTTTTCCAGACCAACGAGAAAATCACTGCCGGTCAGCGATGTCGTGATGGGTAATCGGTTTAAACTGATTGAAAAGAAGAGGAAGTGGACCAAAGTCGGCTATCCCGATGGCCGGGTGGGGTATGTCCGAACAAAATCCCTGGAAAGTCTGGAAAGTTATCTGAATCGCCCGTTGGACGCAGGCGAAATTGTAAAAACCGCTAAATTGCTGATCGGACGGCCTTATATGTGGGGCGCGGCGTCACCGAAACAGATGGACTGCAGCGGGTTCACTCAGACAGTATTTCGGCAGCACGGTTACGTGCTCCAAAGAGATGCCAGTATGCAGGTATTTGAAGGAACGGCTGTAGATACGAGCGATTTTCCAAAGAATCTGAAACCCGGCGACCTGCTTTTTTTCAGTCCTTATCCCGATCGAATCACCCATGTGGGGTTATACATCGGTGACGGACAGTTTATTCATTCATCCGGAAGAGTCCGGCTGGACAGTTTCAATAAAAATGCTCCGAATTATAACAACTATCGTCGCCATAGTATCCGTGCAGTCAGACGGATCATTAAATAAAATAACCTGAATCAGACGTTTTCGAGTTTTTGCCTGAAGCGTGAGTCGTGAAATGAGAATCAAGAGCCAGGCGGCAGGGCGCTTGACTTATGTCCGGCGTAGACGGAAATGAGTTAAGTGCCGGCCGTGGGAAATATGAATCGGATCATGAATTGGAACCGGGATGCGCAGGATAATCCGCAGTGGGAAGAGCAGGCGGTCACGAATGAATTAGTTAAGCAGTATGCCGATGTCAAAACCCGGGCTGATATTTTTCGCCGGATTAAGTTGAATGAACGTGACCATATAAATTACAGTTTATTCTTTGTGGTAAAGCGGAGAATGTTGCCAGGTATAATGGAATGCCGGATTTAAACTCTTAAATCCCCTGTTTGACCTGAATAGCATGCATCTCTGAAGTCGTTTGACTTTGATCTGATTTAACCTTACAATTCAGTTAAATACCAAGAGGCGGACTTATGGAAAAGAAATCTAAAAATGCATTGTGTTGGTCACCGAGAATTTTAGCGATGCTGTTTGCCCTGTTTATCAGTCTGTTTGCACTGGATGCCTTTTCCGGGGGACATTCCTTATTTAAAATGATGCTGGCATTTTTGATTCACCTGATCCCGACATGGATCATTATTTTTACCATCATCATTTCATGGAAAAGGGAGTGGGTTGCTGCGATGGTATTTATTATTCTCGGTGTGGCATATATCATCATGGCCTGGGGTAAATTTCCGTTTTACGTATACCTGTTGATTTCCGGTCCGCTTTTTATTATTGGTGGATTATACTGGTTAAGCTGGATAAACAAGGGTCAACTGAGGCCGGACGACAAAGGTAATCCCTGGAAAAATCACCATAATCGTGATGATCTTGCCGGTGAGCACAAGTTCGGTGATGCCGGTCAGGCGACAATAGCAATCCTGTTCTTTCTCGTCTGGTTTTTTGATACGTTTGTCTATGAATATACAACTAAATTAAACGAAATCATTCCCAACGCTGTGAGAGCGCCAATTGGTATAATTATACTGATTGTCGCCGGCTACCTGGCGATCAGCACTCTCAGAATTGTATTTAAAGAGGTGCGTGAAGTGCCGGAGGTCATTCGTAAAGGGGCGTATAATTATTGCCGCCATCCCATGTATCTTTCGGAAATACTGCTCTATATTGGATTGCTGTTCATCAGTATGTCACTGGCGGCGTTTATTGTTCTGCTGCTGGGCATCGGTTTTCTCTATTTTATCTGTCGTTATGAAGAGCGACTGCTTCTCGACCATTTTGGTGATGAGTATCGGCAATATATGCGGGAAGTCCCGATGTGGATTCCACGGCTGCGTCAAATTATTAAAAAATAGCTGAGTAAACTGCCGGAATTTGAGATTGTGGCAAGCTGTGCATCCGCATTGGAAGCATTTCGGATTGTCTCGCGCCAACGGTTGGATCTGATGTTCCTGGATATCCAGATGCCCGAATTGAGTGGATTGGACTTTCTGAGAAGTTTAAGAAACCCGCCGAAAGTGATTTTGACGACGGCCCATCGGAAATTTGCGCTGGAGGGTTTCGAATTGGACGTGGTTGATTACCTGCTGAAGCCGATTCGGCTGGAGCGCTTTTTAAAAGCAATTGAGAAGTTTAAGGAAAGCTGCGGATTTGTTAAAAATGCGGAATATCAAAAAAACCGGAAATTGGTTCCCGATCATATCAATGTCAAAGCCGATCGAAAAATATATAAAGTCAGCCTGGAAGACATTCTGTACATAGAAAGCGAAGGGGATTATGTCAAAATAACGACTCCCGGAAGAGTGATAATGAGCAAGCAGACGATCAGCAGTATGGAAAAAGAATTACCCGGAAATCGGTTTGTCCGCATTCACCGCTCGACAATTATTGCGATTGATAAAATTGAATCATTCGATGCCACGATGATAGAAATTAAAAAACGCCAATTCCCAATCGGGCGGAATTACAGCAATATTGTAATGAAAATCCTCAAAGCCTGACCTGAGTGCGGTTTATATATAGTCGAATACAAAATCGGACTGCACCTTAAAATTATCCAATTTCATAATCCGTGATTCTATTCCATTTTGGTGGCTTGGATATGATTTCACACCAAATCCGGAAGAACCTCATCTTCTGATTGTCGAAGATATAAAGCAATTATTTTCGGAGAATAGAGAAAAAATGAAAAATATCCTTGTAACTACCTTTTGAATGTGATATTTTTAGATAAGTAACGGTCTGAAATCTATGAAGTTTATCTCCAGGTTTGTTTGTCTTTTGATATGCCTGATACTATTTGGTTCTGTGGTAATATTTGCCGCTGAACCGGATCCTGGTCCGGAAGGTGAAGAGCATTCGTCGGTGGTCAAAATCGGTCCTCTGGAAATGGATGCCGTCCTGATCAAAGGCGGTGTATTCGAAATGGGAGATAAATTTAACGTTGGCGACGGCGACGAAAAACCGGTTCATGAAGTAACCCTGACTGATTATTATTTAAGTACGACTGAAGTAACAGTCGGTCAATATAAGAAATATTGTATTGCCACCAATACAGCGATGCCGGAGCAGGAATCCTACAGCCGGGATAATTATCCGATTGTGTTTGTCACCTGGTTTGAAGCCCGGAAGTTCTGTGAATGGGTCGGGGGCTTTCTGCCGACGGAAGCGCAATGGGAATATGCGGCCTCATCACGGGGGTTGACATTCAAATATCCCACCGGAAATACCATTGATCACTCCAAAGCAAACTATTCGGGAACGAGGAAAAAGGACCGCTGGAAAAAATGTTCTCCGGTTGCCAAATTTCCTCCCAATAGTCTGGGTATTTACGATTTGGCAGGGAATGTTTACGAATGGTGTTATGACTATTATAAAGGTGATTATTATAGTATGCCTGCCTATGAAAATCCCCGGGGGCCGGCGACCAGTATTTTCAAGGTTTTACGCGGCGGTTCCTGGTATCATGACAAAGAGAAGCTGCGTTGTTCCGATCGTTTCAGATATATGCCGGTGGCGCGGGTCAGCTTCGTGGGATTTCGGGTCGCCTGGGATCCTAAGACCGCACCGCTGAAGGGTGCATATCCCAATCCCTGATACCTATGTCCTTATCCCGAAAGATGCTGAAAATCAACAGTCTGATTGTTGCTGTCGGATTTACGGCAATGACCGGGCAACTGGTTATTATTCGCCTGATTGCTCAGATTTTTAACGGCAACGAATTGACCATGTGTATCGCCATAGGTCACTGGCTCTTCTGGACCGGGGTCGGAAGTTATGCCGGAAGCCGGATAGCCAACAGAAAGTTACTTTCTGACAATCTTTTAACGAT
Source organism: Fidelibacterota bacterium (assembly GCA_003645845.1). GTDB lineage: Bacteria > Fidelibacterota > UBA2242 > UBA2242 > UBA2242 > B118-G9. Next base: position 8,729 of record QNCV01000025.1, read on the forward strand.
AATTCTGATTTATGTCGTTCTGTTGCTGACGAGTGTTAATCTTATTTGGATTCTGCGACATCTGATGGGAATCAGTATTAGTGAAATGGTCGGTCTGGATCGGATTTTCCTCCGGACGGGATTGCTAATGATGCTTCCCTCGTTCACTAACGGCCTGTTTTTCCCGGCGCTGGTTGCCTGGGTTGCTAAACTGAATGTTCATTTTCCGGTAAATAATGTCTATATATCGGAAACAGTCGGTTCGGCAGTGGGAAGTATTGTGTTTATCGGATTAATAGTGTCCGGCGTGAGCAGTACTGTTTTTATGACGGGAACATTGTCGCTTCTGTTGCTGATTGCCGGATTAGTACTGCTTAATAAACGGCGTTCCAGGATATTTATAATTCTGTTAAGTCTTTGCCTGTTTGTCTTATCCGGACAGGTTGTTATACCGAGACTGCTTGCGATAAGATGGTTTCCCTATCGGGTTGTGGAATACCGGGAAACTCCCCATCAGGTAATTTCAGTACTGTCTTACGAAGACAATATCTCTGTATTTTCTAACAACGAGCCTTTGTTGACGTCAGGAGTTCCCGAAATCGCCGAGGAAGCAGTGCATTTTGCAATGCTGAATCATCCGGCACCTCACCGGGTGTTAATTATCGGACCGGCAAACAGGGCCATCCTGCAACAACTGGCGAAATATCCCGGTACGGATTCAGTTACTATTGTGCAGAATGACAAAATCTTGGATAAAATCATTGGTAAATATTCGTTGGAAATGCCTGATATCGGGCTGAATGTTCGGCGGATTATTGATGATCCCTTTCGATTTATACGGAAATCTAAAAGCCGCACGGATGTCGTACTTGTTAATCTGCCGCTGCCGGTGAATGCCATGTGGAATGTTTATTATTCCCGGGGTTTTTTCAGGGAATTAAAAAAAAGTCTGGATGAGAGAGCGGTTGTGGCGCTGCAATTTCCCGGCAGTGAAACCTATCTGAACGCCGGGCAGCTGCAATTTCTGAAATTAGTGGAGAATACGGTTCGATCCGTCTTCAGACATTTCGTCTGGATTCCCGGTGAGACATTGCATTTGCTGGTATCGGACCGACCGTTGACGAATAATTGTGACGATTTACTTTTAGAAATGCAATATCGGGGCATTCAAAATCGCTATATAAACAGCCATTATTTAAGGGACCGCTTGTCGCCGATGAAAATCGACTTCCTGGAAAAGCAACTTCATGAATGCCAATATCAAAATCAAAACACCATCCTTAAACCGGCGGCATTTTACTACAGTACGATTCTCTGGGATCAGCAGACCGGCGGGGTGTTAAAAAGAGTCTATCCCTGGTTTGCCGCAAATTCTCCGCTGGAGATCGGATCTGTGATAGTCGTTATTTTCATTATATTTACCATGTATTTGAAAATTAAAAAAAAGCAAACGATCATGACAAAATTTCTAATGGGATTGCTCGGCTATGCTATTATGAGTTTTGAGGCGGTTGTCATTATCAGTTTGCAAAGCTTTGCCGGCTCTTTATATCTGAGGGTTGCTTTCCTGAGCATGGCATTTATGCTGGGCGCGGCCGCCGGCGCAGCCGGGCAGCGTCGCTATAACCGAATAACAAACAGTCAAATCATCACGGCAGTTGGAATATTTTTAGGGATTGTGATAGTCTATGGGATCCTTCTTGGCAACCGGTTGACGAGTATCCTGGGTGTTGCCGGAGTTCATTATCTGGTGTTGTTTATCTGCGGTTCTGTCGGCGGTTTTGTTTTCCCGATTCTGTGTGAAAATGTGCGAAAGACGGAAGGAACCGGCGCTGCCGATGCGTCGGGCTCTGTCTATGCCTGGGATATTCTCGGATCCTGTCTTGGAGTCTACCTGACGTCGGGATTGATTATCCCTGTGTACGGGCTGATGGCGGTGATTTGGTTTACGGTAATAATTATCCTGTTTCTGGGATCAATAGCATTATTGAATAATCTGAAATAGACAGATAATTTTATTGCGAATCTATTCCAATGTTTCTCTATTGAATACCTGTGCGGAAAAGATACTGATCTCGGTGTTTTTATCTTTCCAGGCATTGGTTGGCAGGCCGGCTTTCTGGCAGGTGTGTTCAAGGAAGGTTTCCCGATCCCAGCCGTACTCCGTGGCCACCTGAGGTAACAGAAGTCCCTGGTAAAATCCTCGCTTGATAATAATTCCGTGTTTTCCGACTTCGATAACGGAGGGATCGTCGATCCGGTACGGAACGGTCAGTACGGATACTTCGACTTTCAGGTCCTTCAACTCGGACGGCTTCACCGGATTAAAGCGCGGGTCTTTCAGAGCGGCGGACCGGGCCACTTCAATCACGGTTTCGTAAAGGGGATAAACCGGCAGGATATAGCCGATACAGCCCCGCAGTTGTCCGTGTTTTGTTATCGTAACAAAAGCGCCGCGCTTCTCTTTGCAGATGGCGGGAATATTTTGTGGCTCGGGAATCGGTTTTTTCCGGACGCAGGCGTCAATGATGTCCTCTGCCAGTTGTAATAAAAACGTCTGTTCATCTTTATTCAGATAACGGCTTTTATCGTCCGATGACTTCATGGTTTTATCCTTTTTATTGGAATTTTTATAGAAAGCCGCTGATAGATAACCCACCACCCGGGATCGGTCTCCGAAGGGGACATCTCCGCTGTTGGCGTAATGCAGAATTTCCACCTGATCTGCATTATTGCCCTGTGCGGCAATCATTAAGGCGCAAATCGGACCGCCCCCGCAGGCTTCGACTGTTCCGGCCTTTAGTTTCGAATAAAGTTCATCCACAGAAAAATGCTGCAGGGTTTCGATGAATTTCTGATCGATTTTCTTACAATCGGAATAACTGTGGTAATGAGAGAGGTCGCTGGATGCAACGATAAGAATATTGTTGGATTGTGCCACTTTATGCAATTGCTGGCCGAGAGTCTGGATCACATTCCGGTTCATTGTGCCTAAGACAATCGGCACGATGGGCAGATTTCCCAAAGTCATCTGAAGAAAGGGTAATTGTACCTCAATGCTGTGCTCTGCCCGGCCGTTCATTCCAATTCCGTGTCCTTTGGAAGAGATTCTGACAAACTTGTCGTCGGACACCATTTGGCGGGCGATGTTTTTATCAACTTTTAGTGATCCCAGAGGTGTCTCGTAAGAATCACCGTCGTAAATCGAGGCAAATTCAAAATAATCGACATGACAAGGTGATATGACAATGACGGCATCGTACTGGAAATTTTGTACGGCTTTATAACTATAAGCGGCCACCGGTCCGCTATAGGGATACCCGGCATGGGGACAGATAATTCCGAAGGGTTTTTGTTGCGGTGACTGTATATCCGCCTGCTTAAGATATTGGGTGATCGCTACCCGGATTTCATGCGGGTCCTTCGGATAAAACAATCCGGCGTTATAAGCCGGCCGATCTTTGGCGACACTCTGGTCTGAGCAGCCCAATAGTATCATAGATCCTCCGATAATGATGCATTTTTTCAAGAATGTAATCATTAGAGTCGTTAACTCCATATCCCCGGAATTGGTGTTTGACATCTCGGACAGGCACCGTTGCTGATACTATTTTTAACAATGTAATATCACTTACGGACAACCAGTTCCTCACTGCAATTCGGACAAGTCGTATTTTCATGAATATGGCCGGGAGTATTGCCGACATATACATAGTTAATTCCGGCGTCTTTCGCAATCTGATAAGCATTATCCAGTGTTTTCAGTGGCGTAGGAGGAAGGTTTTTCAAAAGATATTCCGGATGAAATCGGGTGAAATGGATTGGAACATCAGTTCCCAGGTTTGTCGTGATCCATTTGCACATTTCGGTAAGTTCTTTCCGGCTGTCATTCAGAGTAGGTATAATGAGGTTAACCATTTCCAGCCAAAGACCCTGAGATTTTATCTCCACCATAGTGTCGAGAACAGGATTTAATGAACCGTCAACAAAGTCCCGGTAAAAGTCATCGGAGTAGGCTTTAAAATCGATTTTGACGGCATCCAGGACGTGACACAAATCCCGGAGCGGTTTTTTATTGATATATCCGTTGGAAATGTGAATGCTGCGAACACCCTTTTCCTTTCCGGCGCTGGCCGTATCGAGAATGTATTCTGTAAAGATTGTCGGTTCATTGTAAGTAAAGGCAATTGTTGGAATCGAATACCGGATGGCCATATCGACTAATTGCTCCGGGGAAAGATAACTGAAATTCAGGTCTTCCGGTCTGGATTGCGACAAATTCCAGTTTTGACAGAATTTACATTTGACATTACAGCCGCTGGTGGATACGGAAAGAGCGGTGCTGCCGGGTAAGAAGTGAAACAACGGTTTTTTTTCTATGGGATCATTGTTGATCGCTGTCAGACGCCCGTAGACAAGGGTTTTATAGGTTCCGTTCTGATTTTCCCGGACGCCGCAATATCCTCTTCGCCCGGGGAAGACAGTGCATTCACGGGGGCAGAGCAGACACCTGATTTTTCCATTTTCAAGTGATTCATAATATCGGGCGTCTCTGACATAAGGATATTCATTGACACCGGCCTCTGTTTGCCGGGTAATGAATGGGACAGCTGTCATTCCGGCAAGACATTTTAGTGACAATTCGCAGAAATCACGCCGGGAAATCATGATATTAAATTTTTGTTGCGACCAGTTGGGCCATGTTGACAAGATAATTATTTTTATCCTGGAGGTTGCGGACTGCTGATATTTTAACGAAGTAATTCTCTTTATAAAAGCAGACCAGTCCGGGACTTTCACTGCCGCCATCGCCGACCTTTACCTGGCTGAATGACTGATAACGTTTATACAGCGCGGCGGCATCGGTCCGATCCCTGGTCTCGAATATTTCTATTTTCATGATCATGTTATTCGGACCCGCCAATTCCTGAACCAAGATCATTTTCAGTCTGTAGCCCCTGTACAGGTGGTAATTTTCTTTCAGGTAATTTGAAAAATCTTTAGGATTGCTCAGCAACCGATATTCTGTCATTTTCCAGCCGAGGTAATCCTTTTTATTGATCAGTAATCGACGTGTCGATGCGCATGAAACGATAAGTAATAAGGTAAATGCAATCAGAATATAGTGCTTTGTTTTCATATTAAAATCTCTCTTCTCCTTCACGGATTACAATTATTCCGGCGTCACCTTCGAGAGGACATTTGTTCTCGCAAATTCCACATCCTGTGCAGAGGTCGGGGTCGACATAGGGATATTCAACAATACGTACTTCACCGGTTTCAGTATCCTTATAATTGCGTCTCTCTAATTTTATAGCTTTTTCAGGTAAAGGGCAATGCTCTTCGCACACAATACAGTTTTCATTTAGGCGATAGGGAATACAGCGATCCTTAAGAAAAATGGCCGTTCCCATTTTCCTTTTCTGTTTTTCAGCCAATTCGAGCGGCTGTATGGCTTTTGTAGGACAGATTTGACCACAAAGATTGCAATTGTATTCACAATAACCGATCCGATATTTGGATAGCGGAGTCATAATTCCTTCCAGACCGGATTCAAGAAATGCCATTTGAAGACAGCCGCCGGATGTGGCGCAGATGCGGACACATTCTTCGCACCGGATACATCGTTCCAAAAAGTCGTCTTCCGGTAATGCTCCCGGCGGACGTAAACGGCGATCGTTTTGACGGGGGTTCAGAGCATTCAATGCAAAGAGACCCGAACCGAATAATGCCAGAGTGCCCGCGCCGATGAATGAACGTCGTGACAGATCAGTGGCGGATTTCATAGTCAACGGCGGACGAAATTGATATGAAATGGCATCGGTAGGGCAATCATCCTTGCAGTTGAGACAAAGAATACATTCGGATTTTTCAGTGCTGATATAGTCATTTTCTATAGCACCCATTTTACATTTATTCCGGCAGATTGAGCAGCCGGTGCAGGCATCTTTGTCAACAACCCGCTGAAAGGGACTGAATTTCGAAAGAAGGCCTAATAAAGCGCCAAGGGGGCATAAATTGCGGCACCAGAAGCGCCGGGAGATTTTTTCCAGCGCCAATATGCCGATGATGATCAGGAATGGCAATAAAAGCATGCTGAATTTTGGGGTGCCTACCGGAAAAAGCCAGGCTGAAATTCCATCCTGAATATCAAGAACAGCGTCAGGGAAAATGTTGGCGTCGTATAACCCGTTGAGAATTGTATTGGCGAGCAGGTAAAAGAAAGACATTCCCAAAACGCCGAAAGAGCGCCATAATATGGGCAATGGGTCCATCAGCCATGACAATTGAATCCCGAAAATTGCAAAGAGTAACAGAGTAATCAGAATTACCGTTTTAATCGGACGATATTTCCGGGTGGAAGGTTTTTTTTTCTTTCCGAAAAAAAGTTTATCGGATATATCAATTGTGGTTCCCAGCGGACAAATCCAGCCGCAGAAGGCCCGACCGAATACAAAGGGTGACAGCAGAACCAGGAGAGCAATTAAAAAGACCGGATCGAAAAAACGCCCTGAGATTTGGACTGTTAAGGCTGTTAGTGGATCAGCCCAGAGAAACAGTTCCGGGGGAATCCAGGGACGAAAAGGGTAAGTTGCCTGTAAAACCGTTAAAAGAAATAGAGCCAGAAAGAGTATCTGGACAATTTTACGGATTTTTCCGGAAGTTATTTTTTTATGACTTGAAGTCAAAATGTTTCGCAGGAAATTTATTCGTGTCAATATTGCCCATCCCGGCAGCATGAGCCAGGGTGAGATATTCAAGTGTATTTGGGTCGGTACCAAAAATTCGTGCGCTCCAGGCATCTACCAACACCCGGTCGGTTCCGGCAATCAAGGTGTTCAGCTCGTCAACGTCTTGCAAACTACCACCCGACGGACCATTGCGGCGCAGAACCCGGATGGCATCGACAATTGTCAGATCGGGAATAATCGCGCGGTTAATGTCCACAATTCTTTCGGAAAATGGGCGATGAATCCGCCCCCGGTTGCCACCGATCAGCCCCATCATATTTTTAAAACCAATAGTCAGACCCGAGAGTGAGTGGTGCTTTAATATCGGCATGTTGATCAGTTTATCGACCCTGAAAACCTCTTTATGGATGGGCCAGCGGTTAATACTGGTTCCCTTTGGGATTTCTGCGTCAGCATAATGACTGTCACGGACAAAACGAACTTCGGCACCGGCATCGCCGGCCATGTCCTGTATCCCGCTGTTTTTATAACTGCGCCGGGCGTCATTACAGGTATGA
>QNCV01000026.1 GCA_003645845.1 Fidelibacterota bacterium
ATAAAAAGACCACCTTTGGTTTCGCTTTCGGTATTGATTACAAATTCTAATTTTGCTGAGATAATCAATTAAATGAATAACTAGCGGCAGGGGAATCTCGATCTGAGATTTCCCCTGCCGAAATATTTGAGGGATGCGATGAAACGATTGCTCGTTTTAAGTTTGGCGCTGATATTTATTGTATCCGTTCTTTCCGCTCAGGAAAAAGAACGGACCGGCTGGGGGTGGGGAGGAGTTCCGGCGATCAACTATAACGCAGATGAGGGCTTCGGTTATGGTGTCGTCGGAAATATTTACAATTACGCTGAAGGCGGTTATGCGCCCTATTACTGGACTGTGCAGCCGCAGATATTTTTTACCACCGGTGGCAAGCAGGAGCACTGGCTCTGGTTCGATAGTCCCTATCTACTGGGAAATGGTATCCGTTTAACGGCTGAGTTAAAAATGCTTAAGCAGCTGTATAATCCGTATTATGGCATTGGAAATGAGTCAGAGTATAATGAATTGATCGTGAAAGTCGATGATGACGATCTTCCGGAGGATCCAACAGTTTTCCTTAACAAGCATTACTACACTTATTGCCGCGAGCGATTGTCATTGAAAGCGGATTTTAAGAAGGCGCTATCGACTCACGAAAACGGTCGCCCGAAATTGTCTGTTTTGGTTGGATTCGGTTTGCAGAGTACGACCAATGAACTCAATGGCGATACCTCAAAACTGGCTATCGATCTGAGCCGGGAAATCGTCAGCGAAAAAGAGATTGATGGCGGAATGACGAATTATATTAAATTCGGCGTCATTCATGATACCCGTGATAACGAGCCGGCGCCGAACAGCGGACACTGGACCGATTTCGTGGTTGAGATTTATCCCAAGCTGATTGGAAGTGATTATAAATACAGCCGACTGACATTGACTGACCGGCGTTATTTCTCCATTACAAAAAAACTGGTTTATGCGCAGCGTCTGTTGTTTGAAAAATGCTTTGGTGATATTCCCTTTTATGAGATGTCGTTCTACGGCAGTTCCTTCAAGGTTGATGAAGGTCTGGGCGGAGCCAGGAGTTTACGAGGTGTTTTGAAAAACCGCTTTATTGGTGAGGCAAAGGCCTTTGCAAACCTTGAAATCCGTTACAAATTTCTGGAGTTCAGCGCCGCCGGCCAGGATTTTTACCTGGCGACCAATGAATTTCTGGATTTAGGAAAAGTCTGGGGCAATGACGACGAATCGGATTTTTCGGATATTCATATCAGTTATGGAGCGGGTCTTCATATAGGCTGGAATGAGAATTTTATCATCGCCGTTGATGGTGGAACATCCGAAGAAACGGAATTGCAGCTGTATATCACTTTGGGATATCTGTTCTAAAGCACCTCTGTTGACGATTATACAAGCTTCTTGATTTTCCTAACTCAGTAAGCAGGAGTTAAAATGGCGTTAATTAAAAATAAATCCGTGTTTGGCTGGACTATGTACGATTGGGCGAATTCTGCCTTCGCAACGACCATCATGGCGGGCTTTTTCCCGGTTTTCTTTAAAAGTTACTGGAGCGCCGGTGCGGATGTGAATCAGAGTACCGCATTGCTTGGCTTGGCGAATTCTGTTGCGTCGCTGGTAGTAGCTTTGCTTGCGCCGATCCTGGGAGCCATTGCCGATCAGAGTTCGGGGAAGAAGCGCTTTCTGATATTTTTTGCATATCTCGGAGTACTCATGACAGGTTGCCTGTTCATGGTTCAGTTTGGGCATTGGATGCTGGCCATTATTCTTTATGTCCTTGGAACGGTTGGATTTTCCGGGGCAAATATTTTCTATGACAGTCTATTACCCGATGTTGCTGACGAGAAAAAGATAGATTATGTCTCAGCCAAGGGTTTTGCCCTGGGATATCTCGGTGGTGGATTGCTATTTCTGGTGAATGTTCTCTGGGTTCTTCAACCGGCATGGTTTGGATTCAAGACTGAGTCGACGGCGCTGGTTACTGAAAATCTGGTCAAGGATGCTCAGGTTATCCATGTTGCCGAAGGGGCCGATTTTACCCTTCCGAAAGATAAAGAGTGGGCAAATGCGGTCGTGACGAGTAAAATTGATGTTCCGGTTAAATCAATTATACCGGTGAAGCACAGCATTTCGAATGATATCTGGATTGAGATTGATTTTCCGCCAGGTTTGAATACGAAGCTTCTTGACAAATCAGTTTCATTTGGAGAATATAAAAAGGGTGATATAGAAGTAAAATCCAGTGATCTCCAGAGGTTAAAAATTACTAATTTAACACGGAAAATAACCGAGGCGGCAACCGTTGAATTTACGCTGGTCAATCCAATAAAGTATCGCGGTTTTGTTGATGGAATGCTAACCGGAGTTGAGGGGCTTGAAAGTCACTACGGGACTACCATAGTTAAATCGGATTTCTTACCGCCGGCAATTGAATTTATTGCCATCCGAATAAGTTTTCTCTCTGTAGCGTTATGGTGGGCGCTGTTTACAATTCCGCTGATCATATACGTCCATGAACGGAAAAAGAACGGAAAACCGAAACAAAAAGTAAATTATATCAGACAGGGATTCATTCAGTTATCCCACACATTCAGTAAAATTCGACATATGAAGGTCGTTTTCCTGTTTTTGGCAGCCTACTGGCTGTATATTGATGGCGTTGACACAATTATCCGCATGGCGGTTGACTACGGAATGTCCATCGGATTCCCATCGGACGCTTTGATTGTGGCCTTATTAATTACACAGTTTGTCGGTTTTCCGGCAGCTCTGGTTTTTGGCAAACTTGGCGAACGTTGGGATGTTAAAAAATCGATCTATATCGCAATTGTCGTCTACCTTTTTGTAACTGTCTGGGGAGTCATGATGAGTCGTACAGTTGAGTTCTATATTCTGGCAATTGTAATCGGGCTGGTGCAGGGCGGCATACAGGCGTTGAGCCGATCCTATTATTCCCGGATTATCCCAAAAGACCAAAGCGCCGAGTTTTATGGATTTTACAACATGCTTGGCAAATTTGCTGCTATTCTGGGACCGGCGCTGATCGGTTCGGTTGGTCTCATAGTTCGTCATATCGGCTATTCGGCTAATACGGCATCCCGGGTTGGAATCGGATCCGTGGCAATTCTGTTTATTGCCGGCGGCATACTGCTGTATTTTGTGGATGAGGAAAAAGGAAAACGGGAAATAAACCATTTGAGGCTTGAGAAGTAGTTCGCCGGAAGAAATTCAAAAATAAACAGACGTTACCGGTTTCTCTGATCACTGTTGTAAAAAAATAAATCTGCAAGTCAGATAAAAACTAAATATTTTCTGGCATTTAATCCCTAAAACTATATATTACATGTGCGTTCTATTCTTTGGGGGTTAAAAAATTGGGTAAGAATCAAAATCAGAATATAAGTATATTTGGTCCGCTGCTTCTGGTTTTTTTTGCTGCAGCAATTCTTGTTGACGGGAAATATAATCCAAATACGTCAGAAATGATCACGATTCAAATTGATGGAATTGAAGACAGGGTCATTGCTGAGAAAGTAACCGAAATGGTTCGCATGATTGAAGGTATTCAGACCGTATTTATAGATGAAAAATCCAGTCTGTGCACCTTTCGGTATGACACGGGAAAAATTAACTTGAAATCCGTTGAGAGTCAACTGGCGGGGCTCGGCGTAAAGTTTAATCCTATAGAATCCGTGAAGATACTCGAATCCGGCGGAAAGAAGAATCTTTTATCGATTAGCATAAACCCCGCATCGCAACAATAAGCATCACTGAATCATTCAGAGGATATTTACTATTCTGACGTGAGTTTGATCTAAAGTTGCATTTAATTTGGTTAACTTATCCCGGATTTAGCAGGTCGCATCGCTGAGGCTTAACTTTTTCCACCATTGCGTAGTAATTCGGGCATACTTACCGTAGCGAAGAGGGTGAATTTGGCCTGCGGGCGCTTTTTGGATTTTCCCTTGCATCTAAGTTTTTTCAATTTAATTTACCTTTAACAGGGGCAATGATGAAGCGGCTTTAAGCCGCCCGGCTGGAGCGCTTCAACGATCTTTGAAACGGATTCCCGGCGCTCTTTCGGAGCCGCGGGAATTCCTACAACTACGACTATTGCCCCGGAAAATCAGTCGGCTTCAGAAATATTCCGCTCTTCGGTTCGTTGGTAATTCCGGCAATTTTCGGTGGTGACATAAATTTAATCCGACTAATAAAGCCGGTCGGATGGAAAAGTTGAAAGGAGAGTGTGAAATGACGACTGAACCTAAAGGAGAACCCCGCACAAAAGTAGCGGCTTCTGTGCGGGGACAATGCGGTAGCCCGGTATAACAGGACGATCACACACATCGATTGAACTTATGCAATTGACAGCGTAGATTCAATTGAAGAAAAAAATAAAAAGGAAACACGATGCCCTCGAGAACACCAATATTAAGTCTAATCATAATAATTCTTATATCTTCACTATTTTGGCAGTGTCCTGATAATCCAGTAAAATCAACCGAAGCCGATACGACTAGCCATAATTTCACCTGGGAGATCGATACGCTGGGGAAATATGGTAGCAAATTGATGGATGTTGTTGTTATTGATGAAAACACTATTCTCGCCGTAGGCGACCTCAATACCGACAGCGGAAGATTCAATGCTGCCAGATGGGACGGTAACAAATGGACTGTTTTTGACATAGAAGCACAGTATATGGGTAGTATGACCAATCCACCGTTATATAGTATTTGGTATTTTTCTGATAATGATATTTGGATCACTGATGTTTGCGCCCCCTATCATTGGGATGGAAATAAATGGATACTATACCATATTCAAGACATGGGATTAGATGCCTGTGCCGGATACGGAATCTGGGGAACCTCATCTTCGGATATTTATTTTGTTGGTCTTTCCGGCTCTATTGTTCACTATGACGGCCAGGAGTTTACAAAGATTGAAACTCATTCCGATTTGCGTGTCAATGATGTATGGGGAAATTCGGAAAACGATGTCTATTTCTGTCAGTATGATATCAGCACTAGACCTTCCAGTATTTTGCATTATGATGGTCAGGAACTTAGTTCAAAGTACTATTTTGACACTATAGATTACGATTCTAAAGTGCTTGCCGGTTCGGTTCATACCATCTGGGCTTATGGCGATACCCTGTATGCGGGGTGTTCATCGGGAGTCTGGAAGGAATCTGTGAAGACAGGCAAGGGAAACATGACATCATGGCTTGATATCTGTGGAGACTGGATCTATCCCAATCGGATCCGGGGACAGGAGAACAATGATATTTTCGTCGTCGGCAACTGGATGAAAATGGCGCATTATAATGGTGGAACCTGGCAATCGTTTTCCTCTATTTTTGATACTGTTGGCGATTATTTTTCAGTGGCAATCAAAGGAAACCTTGTCTGTGCCGTTGGCAGGACTAATAGTGCCCAGGCTATCATTGTCACTGGCAGGAGGTTTTAAAAAATGAAAAGAAAAATGAAAAAGATATTGGCAATTATTTTGATAGCATCATTAACAACATGTGTGTTTGCAACCGTGGATCATGTCACCGAGTTGCAGCATGTATATTTTAAAAGTTATTTCAAGTATTACGACACTTATTATCAAGTAAATGGGTATGGCATAGAATCATATTTTTATTATGTTGGGAGATATGATGACTTTGACGGTGAAGCGACCTGGATCAACACGAAATACCGTGCCTATATTAGCCAGAAATATCCAGATGCGAGTGGCACATATCCTGATTATGGAATTATGGACAGTGTTTTATTCAGGATAAAACTTGATAATATTTATACAACCAACTATAGTGATACAGTGATTATAAGGGATGCTCAGGATTATTATGTAGGTGGCATGTATGTAAGTGATGAAGAAATGTGGAATTCTATAGACGATGGTGAACGGTATTGCAGTATAATTTTTAATCCTTATACTACATCAGGGTGGATATCAAAGTATTTTTATCCAGGTGATTCTTTATTCAATGCTATTAAGGATTCTATTGAGAACGATAGTTATTTCGAACTTGGTTTTCATACTAATGTTGAGGATATCGATAATAGGCGTTTGCGAATTGATGATATTGAGTTGAAGATATACTGGCATGAAGATCCGCAGACGGAAGTAATAGTTGAAAACAGGTACAATACAAGCAACTTAGGCGGGTATTTAAGCGTGGAAGATGTCGGTTCGGATATAGCTTCCGGCACAACCCTGGACCTATATGTGGACAGTACCTATACGACGGAAACACAAAGCCAACGGTTCGCCGGCCCGGCTGTCCAGCACCACCATTGGAACGAAGACGAAAGCGAATATAAACTTTCTGCTGATCTCGTAGCGCGAAGAAACGACAACTTTTATGCCGAATTTTTAGATTACGATGATATAACATTGGCTTCAAATATTTCGGCGGCTGTCTATATCAAAGATCCCTGGTATGTCAATCCTTCCACCGGCGAACAGGATAATCCCTATCAGACCGTCACAGATTATGAAGTATTTATGGACCAGAATCCAAATTATTATGCTAATATTCCATCATATGTTATCAAAGCATCTTCTTATACTGGTAGCTCCGGTAGTTATAGTGTTTTCCATCATTGGTCCACAATTGGCAATACCACGTTCCAGTCATCCATGTCTCCCGTAACAAAGGTATGTTTCAAAGATACAAATAGGGTTACGGCAGAATACTGGACAGGTATTTCAGTTACAGATGGAACGCTTGGACACGATGCCGACGGGTATTATGTCAGCTATTCAGGCGATCGGATATATGCCACTACATCCGGTATATATGAAGTTACCGGATGGGAAAGTTCTGATAATAATAAGGCTCAAATAGGTTCAGGAGATGAGACAAAATGTTATGTAACGTTTAGCGGCTCAACTGTTACGTTGTCACCTGTAGTTCAGCAAGTTAGTAATACAGCAGATTACACCCTTACAATTAATTCCGATGAAGCTCTATCAATTCCATCAGGAGCAGATATTAGTTTTGCCTCTGGATTTACATTGGGAGTTGAAGGTACGTTGTCTTGTGAAGGATCAATCTCAGATCCAATTCAATTAAGTGGTCAGGGAAAAGATGAAAGCACACCATTTATGTACAACTATTTAAACCCAACATCCGATACTTTAATAAAAGTAATAAATTCAAGTGCAGAAGTTGTTATTAAGAACACCAGTTTTTCAGATCTTCCCTGTGGGCTGCGATTAAAAAATTTAAATCAAAATGTATATGTTATAAACGCGAAGTTTCTAGATAACAATGTAGGAATTTCAATTGATGAGATTTCAGATTCGGACTATATATTGGATTCATTATATTTTGAAGGAAATGATATCGCAGTAGCAATAGATCCTGAATTTCCTGATATTTCACAAGAATCATACATTAGCATTGCTCATTCTATATTTTATAATCAAGGTGATTGTGGGATATTCTTAATCCCAACTGGCTGGGGAACAACTGATGCATCCCAATTAGACCTTAATATCTTCAATTGCACCTTCTGGGATAATTCAAAAGCATTATATATAAAGGAACCGGATGAATTTAATGGAACAGTAAGAACATATATAACTAATTGTATCTTTAAAGGTGCTACCCAAAGCATTATTGAAGATGAGGGGCTTGAATATTGGTTATTCGAGGATAATAACATTTCGGATAGTGAAATGGACGGTCTGGGGGATGAATTTATAGCTGATCCCCAAGTAATTGATCCGGATAATCAAGATTTTCGTCCCAAATATTCTAGTCCATGTATAGATGCAGGTAGTTATATATTTAATGAACATTTTGATATTGATTATGATCCTGATGGGACAGATATTGACATTGGCGCACTATATTTTCCACAATACAATTTCAGTGGAACAATTGATTCCGATACAACCTGGTATGGCCGGGTAACGGTGACCGGCGATGTGACCGTAAGCAGCGAGGCAGAATTGATCATTGAGCCGGGAACCATGGTCATGTTTAACTCCGGTAAGGAAATCAATGTCTATGGCACACTAACAGCGGACGGGACGCCGGACGCCCATATTGTTTTTACCCGTTCGGATACAAACAGCACCAGTAAATCTTATTGGGATTGTATCAATATTAGCAGCACAGCCAGTTACACTTTTGATAATATTGAAATGTATGGCGCGACTTACGGGATCAGAATCTATGACAATAACGGCGGAACCGTTCAAAACAGCCTGTTTAAGCAGAATTATCGTGCTTTCTACCTGTATGATGCCGACAATACAACTATTAAGGGCTGTGACATGATCAATAATAACTATGGTATATACTGTTCCAATTCCAACATTCTGTGGATTGAGGACAACCTAGTTGATAGTAGCTATTATTACGGTATTTATATGTATCGTTCCGATGGTGAGATCACGGATAATGTCATCCGCAATACGGTCAATTATGACGGCATACGGGCATATTACCTGAGCGGACCGGATTTGTCAACTTGTTATGATCCGGATCATATTCGAATCAATAATACCATTGCGAATAATAATCGCTATGGTGTATCCGCCTCTTCTTCGTCTGATACTGACTTGGGTTCCTACCTGTTTATCGGAACCGATTATCTGGGTGGATTCAACTATTTTAACCGCGGGAGTGGTCTCTACGATGTCTATAATTATAACTCTGGAACCATCAAGGCGGAGTGTAACTGGTGGTCATCAATGTACAACTCAGGTTCGGTGGACGCTTCTCCGACAGCCAGTTCACTGGGATTTTCACTTCCGAAAGCTAGCGGGGGAACATCGCCGTCCGCAGTCGAGCAACTGTTAGCTAAGGCATATTATCAGGAAAAAGTTGACAGCGCTTATGCAAAGGCAATTACGACCCTAAACCAGATTGCCGAAACAGCGCCGGACGATGATATCGCATGGAAAGTTATTCTGCGCCTGGCGCGTCTGTATCGAAAGAGTGGGGACATAAACGGTTTAAAGAAAAACCTGGATGCTCTTTATACACAATATTCCAATCAACTGATCGGTAAAATTGCTCTGGATTATTCTGTATCAGTCTATTCCGGTGAGAGAAACTTTCAGGAAGCGTTGAATCGGTTGACGAATGTGATTTCCCTCTGGAGCGAAGACCCTTTAGCTCAAGAAGAGATTGCCTGCGCTCTATTTGAGCAGGGGATGATCTATATGGAAATGGACAGCGTTTCCGGTTTGGGGAAAGAAAGTGCTGTCGCCGCTCAAAACAGTTTTAATGAACTGTTCGAACAATATCCTGAATCGGAAGCCGCCTGGCTTGCATTGGAATTCTTTGGGTTGGAAAAATCTATTGATCCCGGAGAGACAACACTTCCCGAAGTATTCGCTTTGCGGCAAAACTATCCCAATCCCTTCAACCCGATGACAACCATCGAATACGATCTTCCCGAAGATGCTAAAGTGACACTAATTGTCCATGATGTAACTGGCCGTGAAGTGATCAGGTTGGTGGATTCCAGTAAACCGGCAGGATATTACAAGGCCATCTGGGACGGTAAAAACAAGAACGGATATCTGGTATCCAGCGGTGTCTATATCTACAGAATACAGGCTGGCAGTTTTACCAAGACCAGTAAAATGGTTTTTATTCGTTAGGAAAACATTTAACCTTGATGAGGCAGATAGAGTTATGTCTGTCTGCCTCAGATATTTATATCTGATTTTATGTGAGTTTGATGTAAAAACAATGAAAACATAAAACGGGATAAAAACCTTGCAAAGATTATAACACGGAGAACGGAAGACGGAATACGGAAAATGGTGAATTGGAAGTCAAAAGGTTGGTCTGGGTAATGCGACTTGTAGAATCCGGGATAAACATTAAACCATGAATTTATTCGTGGGCAAAGCGAACAAAATACAACTTTGTGTCGATCTCACATTATTTTATTTTTGTTTTTGTGCCCGAGGCGAGAGTCGAACTCGCACCTCCTGAGGAGACTAGACCCTGAACCTAGCGTGTCTACCAATTCCACCACCCGGGCGTCAAATAACCGCTAAATATAAAACCCTTTTAGGATTTCTCCAAGATTTTTACTATTGAAAAATCTGGCAAAAGAGTTTAACTTCCCCGTCATGATTGAGCAAAAAAAGAGTATAATCGCAACCAACCGGAAAGCTTACCATGACTTTATTATCCTTGAGTCCTTCGAGGCCGGTATTGAACTTCAGGGTACGGAAGTCAAGTCACTGCGGGCAGGGCATGCGCATTTAAAAGACAGTTATGTGCGAATTATTAATAAAGAGGCATTTCTGGTAAAATCTCATATCCCTCAATATAAATACAGTAGTAACTATGATAATCATGCCCCTGAGCGGGAACGACGTTTATTATTACATAAAAAAGAGATATTGCGCCTGAAAAAAAGTATCGATACAAAGGGCGTTACTCTGATTCCATTGAAGTTATATTTCAACGAAAAAGGAAAAGTAAAAGTCGAGATCGGTGTTGCCAAAGGCAAACGGCAATATGATAAGCGTGCTGCGATTGCCGAAAAAGATATCAAACGAGAACTGGAACGGACAAGAAAGGGACAGTATTGATGCAATTTCCTCCAATTAACGAACAGATCGATGTAATTAAAAAAGGGACCGAAGAATTAATTTCTGAAGAGGAACTGGTCAGGAAACTTGAACGATCAATGAAAAACGGAGAGCCGATCCGGGTTAAGCAGGGATTCGATCCAACGGCGCCGGACATTCATCTGGGACATACGGTGGGAATCCGGAAACTGCGGGAATTTCAGGAACTGGGTCATACAATTGTATTGATCATAGGTGATTACACCGGTATGGTGGGTGATCCCAGCGGAAAGAGTGAGACACGTCCACGCCTTACCTACGATAAAGTAATGGAAAATGCCAAAACTTACGAAGAGCAGTTTTTCAAGATTCTCGATCGGAAAAAGACTGAAATTCACTACAATGGTGAATGGTTTTCAAAGATGCAATTTGATGAGATTATGTCCTTGGCGGCCAAATTTACCGTCGCCCGTATCCTGGAAAGAGATGATTTTACGAAAAGGTATCAGGAGGGTAATCCTATCAGTCTGCACGAATTCTTTTATCCGCTGATGCAGGGCTACGATTCCGTTGCGATTAAAAGCGATGTAGAACTTGGCGCCACCGAGCAGAAATTCAATCTGTTGGCAGCGCGGCATGTCCAGCGGGAATACAATCAGGAACCTCAGGTAGTCTTGACGCTTCCGGTACTTGAAGGTATTGACGGAACCCAGCGAATGAGTAAAAGCCTGGGGAATTATGTCGGAATTGATGAAACACCGGAAGAGATGTTCGGTAAAATCATGTCGATTCCCGACAACCTGATTTATAAATATTTTACATTGGTGACGAATTATCATCTGGATCAATTAGCCAATGTCAAAAAACGTCTGGATGATCCCAAGACCAACCCAATGACCGTTAAAAAAGAACTGGCGCGAGCCATTATCGGTATTTATCACAGCGAGGAAGCTGCAAAAATGGCTCAGAAATCCTTTGAACAGGTTTTCAGCAAGGGTGAATTACCCGATGATATCGAGGAGATTACGGTGGATTCGACCGGTGATCTCATGCTCGTGAAATTGCTGGCAGAAAAGGGTATTGTCAGTTCAAACGGCGAGGGGCGGCGATTGATCAAGCAGGGAGCGATCAAAGTCAATGACAGTAAACTATCCGATATTAATTTTAGTCTTTCAAAGGGTGAATATATAATCAAAGTAGGAAAACGACGATTCGTAAAATTCATTGTCAAATAAAATTTCAGATATTTTTTCTGATAATCTCTCTTTTATTCCTGTTTGATTGTGGCAAGGGTAATAAGAGATCGCTTATTTTATTTATCGGAAACGGGATGGGAGTTGGGCATGTAGCATTGGATTACTACCTCAATCAGGAATCACCTTTTCGATCTTTTCCTGTTTGTGCGCTACTTGATCCAAGACCGGCCGGAGATCGTTGGATACCAGTATCAGCCGCGTCGGCAACTGCTTTATCTACCGGGGTTAATATCAGTTCAGATAATGGAAAAAGTGAGAATCAAAAACATTATCCGACACTATTTGACTATGCCAAACAAGAGAAAAAATCCACCGGTGTCATTGCCACATCAAGTCTGACCTATCCCATACCGGCGGCATTTATCACATCGGTGGAACACTGGGGCAGAGAGCATGATATTGCCTACAGAATTTTCAATTCCGATACAGATGTTCTTTTAGGTGGCGGTTCGCGTTTTTTTAAAATGAATACGGTAACCAATACAAATCTGATTCCTTTGATGCAGGATAGGGGATATACCTATATTTCTCAGCAAAGTCAGCTGGATGTGCTGAATCCGGAAAAAACGGAAAAAATACTGGGATTATTTGCAGATGAGGCATTGAGAAAAGCCAATTATCGCAGTTTATCTTTAACATTAATGATGGAAAAAGCAGTTGCTGTCCTTGAAAAGAATAAAAATGGTTTTGTGTTAGTCGTTGATGGCTCACAGATAGATTGGCGTGCCCATGAACGTGATGATGATGGCCTGCTGACAGAGCTGCATGATTTTAGTGAGGCGATTAACTGGGCGGTAAACTATCAGAAAAAGAATCCGGAAACCCTGATTGTCATGTCAGGCACCAATGAAACCGGCGGCATCTTTTTAATTCGGGATGACTCGGAGCCCAGTCAGGTTAGCATAAAATATAATACCAGCCTGCATACGGCGAATCTTTGCCCGATCTTTGCCAAAGGTCCCGGTGAGGATAGAATTGGCGGGATAATGTCCATTGCCGATTTGGGAAAAGAGTTAATTGATTTTATTCGGGAATAAGCTTTTGAATCTCGAATTAGTCGGTATAAATAAAATATTCAATAAAACCGTTGCTGTTGACAATCTGCACTTGAGAATTCGGAAAGGCACAGTTCTCGGACTGGTTGGACCTAACGGGGCAGGGAAGACCACCACTATCCGGATGATCATGAATATACTTCAACCGGACAGCGGGAAGATTCTGTTTAATGGTGAGAAATTCCGTCCGGAACTCTATAGGAAAATAGGTTATTTACCTGAAGAACGAGGCCTTTATCGTAAAGTCAAATTGCTTGATTTAATTATCTATTTCGGTACCTTGAAAGGTTTGTCATTAATCAATGCGCGCAAATCGGCTGTCCGATACCTTGAACGCTTTGAAATGGAGCATTATGACAATCGAAAAATTGAGGAATTATCCAAAGGTAATCAGCAGAAAGTTCAATTCATTATCGCAGTTCTCCACAATCCCGAGTTGATTATTCTGGACGAACCTTTTTCCGGTCTCGATCCGGTGAATCAAACCATCCTAAAAGAGATTATCCGTGAATTTCAGGCGGACGGGAAAACCGTCATCTTTTCGACTCATCAAATGGAGCAGGTTGAAAAGTTGTGTCAGGAAGTCTGTATGATCAACAACGGTAAAAGTGTTCTGAACGGTCCTTTGAAGGAAATCAAACGGAATTACGGAAGTCGGAGATTCATAATTCATTATAAAGGAAATCGACAAACAGTTCGGGATCGACTTGACAGCAGTTTTATAATAAATGATAAGACAATTGAAGGCACGTTAATTACAGGACTGGAGATTAACAACGTTCTGCAAGAAATAATCGGTCACGTGACTATTACCCATGTGGATATCAGTGATGTATCCTTAGAGCAGATATTCATCGATCAGGTGAAAGGAAAAAAAGATGTATAAGGTTTTCCTGATCACTCGATGGGAATATCTGACCCGTATTCGCTCTAAATGGTTTCTTATTTCGACCCTGATTATTCCCCTTGTCATGATTGCATTTATCTTTTTACCGACGATGGTCTTCCAGGATTCCGGAGCAGAGATGAAAATCATCGGTTTGATAGATAATACCGGAATTTTGCAGGACGAATTTGAAGCGATTTTAACCCAAAGCTACCACCTTGAGAATGGCCAGCCGAAATACCAGATCATTCCTTTACGGGTGCGTTCCGGCGAGGATCCCATATCTCTGGGCAGAGAGATGCTGGATTCTTTGGAAATTGATGCACTTATGGTTTTACCTGTAGATTTGATTGATAGTAGCAGGGCTGAGTACTACGCAAATTTTATTGGCAACTATAGGGAACAGAATGAGTTGATATTGGCTCTGAATACCGTTTTGATGAATGTCCGCACCCGGGCTGCCGGTCTCGATCCGGAATTAGTTAAAAATATTACAAAACAGGTAAATCTTAATATAATAGAAACCGATCGTCGCACAGACCAACAAACCGGTGAAATCATGTCTTATCTTTTGCCAATTATTTTCGTAATGATGCTGTATTTTGCCATAGTAATGTCTTCTCAGGTGCTCATGCGCAGCGTGCTCGAAGAACGGACAAATCGTCTGGTTGAAATTATTCTTTCATCGGTCAGTTCCACCCAATTGATGAGCGGAAAAATCCTCGGATTAGGACTTTTGGGCTTAACTCAGTTGACATTTTATATAATCTGCGGCTTAGCCGTATCGTCATATCGCGGAATCAACATTATCAGCACGTTGAATGTTTTGTATTTTTTTCTCTATTTTGGATTGGGTTATCTGTTTTTTTCGGCGATATATGCCTCTATTGGTGCAATATTTTCATCTGAGCAGGATGCCCAGCAGGCTGTATCGATCATCTCAATCATATCCGTTCTTCCCCTGTTGTTGTCTTCCTATGTGGTGGCCCATCCGGATTCAATTCCCACGATTATTTTATCGCACATACCCTTTTTATCACCCTTCTTTATGATTATGATTACAGGCATCGGCGCTCCGCCGTTCTGGCATATTATCACTACCTGTATTGTACTGATAATATCGGCCATATTAGCGATGTTAATTGCCGGAAAAATATTTCGTACAGCTATTCTAATGACCGGAAAGCGGCCGACTTTGCCGGAGATATTGCAGTGGATAAAATCGGCTTAAATAAAGGTTGTGATTAAATTTTCGATGTCCTAAATTTTTTCCAATTATACATGATATTGGTATGATTAGAGTAAAATAAATAGATATGGGAGAAATTATGTTGGAATTTACAGATGCAAATTTTGAAGAAGAAGTAATCAAATCGGAACTTCCGGTATTGATAGACTTCTGGGCGACCTGGTGTATGCCCTGCCTAAAAATAGCTCCGATAGTTGAAGAACTGTCCGGGGAATATCAGGGAAAGGTGAAATTCGGAAAAATGAATGTAGAAGAGAATCAGAACACTCCTCAGAAATACGGTATTCGCAGTATTCCAACATTGTTGATTTTCAAGAATGGTCAGGTAGCCAGCCAGATTGTCGGTATGCAACCGAAACGAAACCTGGAGGGAAAAATCCGGGAGGTTCTCGGATAAATCCTGGATAAAATAAATTAATGAATCCCCGCTGAATAGGCGGGAATTTTTTATTAAAAATCGGTCACCCCCCGAAAAATAGTGGTTATATCATTAAGTCCTGTCTAAAAACCATAAATCAAAAAGACATTATCGATTTAATATTGCGCGATTGGTGGAGTCCATAAATTTCTGTCTCATAGAGATCCCATTGGGATAAAAAGGATTTGTAAAAAAGTAAGAGTCATCGATTTTCCCAAAAAATATTGAAGATTAAAAAAGGAGGAAAAACGATGACTCACAAGGATTGTAAGAAAAACGGAGTAAAGTCACAAGTTGAAAATGGTGGTTTCTTTTTTGACGAT
>QNCV01000027.1 GCA_003645845.1 Fidelibacterota bacterium
GCCCGGGTAATTCTGATGTCTCATCTCGGACGGCCGAAAGGTGAAAAAAATCCGAAATTCAGCCTGAAACCGGTTGCCGAGCGTCTGGGTGAACTTATTCCGAACAGGGTGTATTTCGCACCGGATTGCATCGGTGAGGAAGTAAAAAAGATGGTATCCGAATTGGAAGACGGCGAAGTGTTGTTACTTGAGAATCTCCGTTTCCATAGTGAAGAAACCAAAAACGACCCTCAGTTTTCGGCCCAACTGGCGGAGCTTGGTGATATTTATGTAAATGATGCCTTTGGCACAAGTCATCGCGCACATGCGTCTATGGCCGGCGTCGCCGAGCATTTTGAGCAGCGGGCGGCCGGTTATCTGCTCCAGAAAGAACTTCACTATCTTCAGGATTATCTGTCGGAACCCAAAAAACCCTATACCGCCGTTCTTGGTGGCGCCAAAGTGACCGGTAAAATTGAAATTATCGAGAAACTCTTTGGCAAAGTCGATAATATTCTGATCGGTGGCGGTATGGTTTTTACCTTTTTGAAAGCGAAAGGTTTGGAAATCGGTAAATCTCTGCTGGAGGAGGATAAAATTGAGTTAGCCAAAGAAACGCTTGAAAAAGCCAAAGAATTTGGGTGTAATATTTATCTGCCAACTGATATTGTGGTGGCGCAAGAAGTCAGTGAATCGGCCGTACCCGATGTCGTTCCGGTTGATGCAATTCCGGCGGATCAGATCGGCGTTGATATCGGGCCCGACAGCACCATGCTATTTACGAACATTCTGAATGAAAGCAATACGGTTCTTTGGAATGGTCCGATGGGAGTTTTTGAAATTCCACAATTTTCCACCGGCACTGAATCCATTGCCAGAGCCCTGGCTGACATCACTAAAAAAGGCGCTGTGACTGTGGTTGGTGGTGGAGATTCCGCTTCAGCGATAAAAAAATTGAAGATGTCCGATAAGGTGACGCATGTATCGACCGGTGGAGGCGCGTCGCTTGAGTTGTTAAGCGGAATGGAATTGATTCCGGTAAATTTAATTTCGACGAAGTAGGATACTATGAAACGTTATATTGCTGCAGCCAACTGGAAGATGAATAAGGATGTTCCCGAGTCACGGGAATTTGTTAAAGAACTGCTCAAAAAGCTGTTGAATATCAAGGACGCTGAAGTTATATTATGCCCGCCTTTTACGTCGCTCTTTTCCATTGGTGAATTATTGAAGAAAAGTAAAGTCCGGCTGGGCGCCCAAAACATGCATTTCGCAGATTCCGGGGCTTTTACGGGTGAGATATCTGCCGGTATGCTGAAATCTGTTTACTGCGAATACGTGATTCTCGGCCATTCCGAAAGACGTCATGTGTTTGGTGAAACCGATGAAGATATTCATAAAAAACTTTTAAAAGCCCTTGAAAAGGAACTAAAGCCAATTCTTTGTGTCGGTGAAACTCTTGAGGAGCGCCAAAGCGGGCGTACCATCGATGTCTTGAAACAGCAGTATCGGGCTGCTTTTGACGGATTATCAGACAATGACATGCGGCGATGTGCCATTGCCTATGAACCTGTCTGGGCCATCGGCACAGGTGTCGTGGCAACACCGGAACAAGCTTCCGAAGCCCATCGGGAAATCCGACAGTTGATTGCCCGGCAGTTCAGTGGTGATTTGGCGCAGGAGATGCGAATTTTGTATGGAGGCAGTGTTAAGCCTGAGAATGCTGATGAATTGATTGCGACTGATGAGATAGACGGTTTTCTCGTGGGTGGCGCCGGCCTGAAAGTTGACTCTTTTGCTTCAATTGTTCAATCTGTTGATAATTATTTACAAGCACAGGAGTAAGTGTGTATACATTCTTAATAATTTTACATGTTCTGGTTTCCATTTTGCTGACATTGGCAATTCTGATGCAGTCCAGCAAAGGCGGTGGTCTTTCCGGTACTTTTGGTGGTATGGGAGGAAGCTCGCTGTTTGGTGGTCGTGAAGCGGCAACATTTTTATCAAAATTGACCACCGGATTGGCCGTTGCATTTTTTGCAATATCGATCCTGATCGGAATTATGACAATCCCGCGCGGGGAATCTACGAGTATTATCAAGCAGGAAGCTGACAGACGGGTTGTGCCTTCAGCGAATCTTCCGGTACCTGCCGGGACATTTGATGAAGGTTCAGACAACGAGAAACTTCCCGTGGGCAATTAAAACTATTGCTGATTTCCGATAATTGTTCTTTGAGTTAGCCGAGGTGGTGGAATTGGTAGACACGCATGGTTGAGGGCCATGTGGGCACTAAGCCTGTACGGGTTCGAGTCCCGTCTTCGGCACGATTTGTTAATGTGAAGCAAGAGGATGTAAAATGAAGCGATTTCCAGTAAGTGTGTTTTTAGGTATATCGGTAATTATGGTAGTGTTTTCAACGCTTTCCTTTGCCCAGGGGCTGGTTGAAGCAAATGACCTGTTTCTTGCCGGAAAATATGCCGAAGCCAAAGCGATTGTTCAACCCATCGTCGATAGTGACCCCGGATATGCGGCGGCTGTTTATCTGCTTGGTAAAATTTACTACAAAATGGGTGATCTGAATAAGGCTCGTGAATTAATTGATAAGGCGATTACACTGGATCTCGGTAATCAGGAATTTCGGGATACCCGCAATGAGATGGCCACTTTTGCGAGTAAATTGACCGAAGCATCCCGTTTGTTTAATAATGCTGATTATGAAGGCGCTAAAAAGGTCTACGAGGAAATAATTCAGGAAAATCCGAATTTTGTAAAAGCCTACATTGACCTTGGCCGTGTCTGTGTTCGGTTAAATGATCTTATGGGGGCGGCTGAAGCTTTCGGAAAAGCCATTGAAAAAGATCCGAACAACGAAGATTACAAAAAAGAGTTTGAGTCACTTACCCGGAAATATATCCAGGAAGGCACCCAGCTAATGCAGCGAAAAAGCAATGCGGCGGCTCTGGAAAAATTTAAACAGGCGATCAGCTTAAACCCGAATGATCCGCTTGCCTATTATTTTATGGCCGTGGTCTATCTGAATGAGAGAAATTCTGCAGAAGCGCTGGCTGCCGTTAATAAAAGCATCGAACTTGATCCCGGTTATCAAAAAGCCTTTTTAGTAAAAGGGAAAGTGTATGCCAGTATGAACGATGTGGCCGGCGCCATCAATTCTTTTAAGGAAGCCATTAAACTGGATCCGGAGTATCTGGATGCCTGGAAAAATATTGGGTATGTGTATTACAAAACAAGGCAGTATGATGAGGCGATCCCGGCCTATCGAAAAGTCATCAAACTGGACCCTAATTACGCTTCGGCTTATGCCAATATCGGCGCAATTTATATTGAACAAAAAAAATTCAGCGATGCCGTTACAAATTTATGCAAAGCCGTGGAATTGAATCCCCGGGATGTAAATAGCATGTACCGCCTGGCTCAGTCCTATAATAATGTTGGAAAATGTGATAAAGCCAAGGAAACCGCTCAGCGTGCTCTTCGCCTAAAAGCAAACTGGGCGCCGGTTCTGATCGAGTTGGGAATTGCCGAGCGTTGTATTGGTAACCGTACCCAGGCGAGAGAGGCTTTTCAGCTGGCAACCCGTGATCCCAAATGGAGGAAAGTGGCTGAATACGAACTGAAAACAGTGCAGTGAAAAATCAATTCATAGAGGTCAAAGGGTAAGGTGTAAATCTTACCCTTTTTTATTTCGATCCGAACGTTGCAAGAGATGGGATTTTATTGTATTTTTATGCGGAAAAAACGTTGAGTGGTTTATGAAAGAATATATTCTCAATAACGTTGAAGCCCGGGAAGTCGATCGCTATGCGATTGATACAATAGGCATCCCGGGTTCGGAGCTGATGGAAAGAGCCGGTTCCTATGTGTCGCTGGGGGTGAAGAAATATTTGAAACATATTCCCGGCAGTCAGATTGATGTTTTTTGCGGAACAGGGAATAATGGGGGAGACGGTTTTGTAGCAGCCCGCCAGATATCGGATTGGGGCGGCACTGTCAATATCTGGCTGGCAGGTAATCCTGAAAAAATATCGGGTGATGCCCGGATTTTTTTTCAGAAATGTAATAATAGCCGAATCTCGATCAATGTTATTTCCGAAGAGCAGGATTTGCCGACAAAAGAAAAAGTCGCCGAAAGTGATCTGATAATCGATGCTCTTCTGGGAACCGGTTTCAAAGGAGAAGTTCGGGGTGTTATCGGAAAAGCAATTGAGTTGATTAATTCCGTAAATCGTCCCGTGATATCCGTCGATATTCCGTCGGGAGTCAGTGGTGACACCGGCCAGGTTGGCGGAATTGCCGTCAAGGCAACCAAGACCATAACAATGGGCTTTTTAAAGCGCGGGCTGTTATTTCAACCCGGCAAGCGGTTAGCCGGAGATGTTTTTCTGGCTGATCTGAAGTATCCGCCGGAAGCCTTTCGAACCCTGGATCATGAAAGTTACTTAATTGATAATAAAATCGTTGAGAATTTATTACCTCCGATCAAAGATGATACGTACAAACATCAACAAGGCAAAGTAATTATTTTTGCCGGTTCCACCGGGATGACCGGGGCGGCCGTGTTGACTGCTCAGGCGGCCTTGCGTTGTGGAGCCGGATTGGTCGTCAGTGGAATTCCGGAAAGTTTAAACCCGATTATTGAATCGAAATTGACCGAGACCCTGTCTCTGCCGGTGTCGGAAACAAAACAGGGAACCTTTTGTGCAGAGTCATTTTCCGATGCCCGGGAACGGATTGATTGGAGTGATGTTATTGCATTCGGACCGGGAGTTTCGTCATCTACCGATGTTCGGGATTTTGGAATTGCACTTGTTCAGTCGACGCAAAAACCGTTTATTGTTGACGCTGACGGGTTACGGATATTTCATCACAATCTTAATCTGATTAATGACATCGAAGATTTAATTATTACTCCCCATCTGGGTGAGTTTTCCATGCTTTCGGGTATTGATCTGAAATCGATTACATCAAATATTATCGACACTGCCAGAGAATTCGTGTTAAAATTCCGGTGTACTCTGGTTTTAAAAGGTGCACCGAGTATTGTCGTCTCCCGTGATGGTACGGTTGCTGTCAACAGTACCGGAAATCCGGCCCTGGCAACCGGTGGAACCGGAGATGTGTTGACCGGTATGATTGCCGGATTAAGAGCTCAGAAAATGAGTCCCTTTGATGCCGCCGTAAGTGCGGTTTATTTTCACGGCATGGCGGGTGATGTGGGTCGGAAAGAATATGGTGTACGGGGACTTATTGCCGGCGACTTGTTGCCCTTTATTCCAAAAATATTACAGAAATATGAAAAGGTCGAGTAGTGGATAAACATTTGTATAAAATTCCGGCAATTCTGTACAGTATCATGATTTTTCTTCTTTCGTCGATGCCCCAGAATCGGATTCCGCGGGTTGAAATATTTGGCTTTGACAAAATCGTCCATTTTTGTGAGTATACGATATATGCATTGACTTTAATGTTAGCCTATACCCGCGCTAAAAGACCGGCTATTTATAAAAACGCCTTTGTCGTCAGTGTTATCACCGGGGCAGTTTATGCCGCTTCCGATGAGTTTCATCAACTTTTTGTGGCTGGACGCGATTGCAGTCTTATTGATTTTACCGCCGATACACTGGGCTTGATTCTGGGGGCGTACCTTTTTACCCGAATCGTGAAATACCGTAATCCCGACGACGAACTTGTGTTTCGGAAAACCTCTCATAAATGATTGTGAAAAGTGGTGGAATGGGACTCAGGAAACTTACCGTAAATAGTTTTGCCATTATCGATCATTTAACGGTTCAGTTCAATGAAGGCTTTTCGGTGATTACCGGTGAAACCGGAGCAGGGAAATCAATTATTATTGATGCCTTGAATCTGACCCTTGGTGAAAAGGCGATGCCTTCAATGATTCGCGCCGGTGCGGATCGGGCTGATATTGAATGTGTTTTTACCGGTATCCCGTCTGATCACCCGGTAAATCAATTTATAAGATCAAACAACATTCCGGTTAATGCAGATGAATTAATCCTGAAACGGGAGCTGAACGGTAATGGTCGTTCAAAAGCCTGGATCAATGGAAATTCCTGTCCGATCAACGTTCTGAAATCGGCCGGTGATTTACTGGTTGACCTGCACGGACAGCATGATCATCAGTCGCTGCTGCGTGAGGACAACCATATCGATTTTCTGGATATTTACGGTGAATATGATTCCCTCCTGGACGATGTTCGTGAATCCTATAGAGTGCTTCGCCAATTGATTGAACGACACAAACTTCTGATCGAAAAGCGAACCATCAACCGGGAAAAGCGGGAATTATGGGAATTTCAACTGAAAGAGATCAATAAAGTTGACCCGGTTGAAAATGAATACGAAGAGTTAGTGAAGGAAAAGAAACTGCTTGACAATGCGGAAAAAATCCATCTGCTGTCGGAAGAACTGACGAATTCACTGTATGAGTCTGATGAAAATACGCTCTACCGGGAGGTTCTTGAAGTTATCCGCAAACTGGGAACCCTGAATTCCATTGATCCGGAATTTGCCGATGAACTGAAGCGTTTTGAAGAGATTAAGTACACTATCCAGGAATTATCCCGTCATCTGTCGGAATTTAACCGGAGGATTCAATTTGATCCGAACCGTGCGGAGAGTGTAAACCAACGTTTGTTTGCTTTGCAGCAGTTAATAAAAAAGTACGGTTCCGATGTCGCCGGGGTAATTCAATACCGGACTCAGCTTGAGGAGAACCTGAACGAAGATGACGGACTGGACCGGCAGATTGAGGATATGGAAAAAGAGATTATCCGTGCGAAAGAGCATTATATAAAAGCAGCCGTATTGCTTTCCGGAGCCCGTAAAGAAACTGCCCGCAGGTTTGAAAGGGAAATCGTGAGCCTGATGTCAACCCTGGGAATCGACGGCAGCCGTTTTGAAGTCAGTATAGAAGCCGTCGAGTCCGAACAGGGCTGGGTCACGATAAATGAAAAACAGATTCATTGCGACGAATCCGGAATCGACCGCATTGTATTTAAAATAGCCACAAACCCCGGTGAGCCGCTTCGTCCGTTAGCCGATATTGTGTCCGGTGGAGAAGTATCACGAATCATGCTGGCAATGAAATCCATTTTGGCCGGCAAAGATCATATTCCGGTAGTTATATTTGATGAAATCGATACCGGTATTTCCGGCAAGGTTGCTCAAATTGTCGGGCGACACCTGAAAAATCTTTCAACCCTTCATCAGGTTATCTGCATTACCCATTTGCCCCAGATTGCCGGTCTGGGAAATCATCATTACCGGGTTTATAAAGAAACCAGCGACGGTCGTAGCCGTACAAAGATTGATTTGCTTACAAATGATGAGCGGGTTGATGAAATTGCCGGTTTGATTGGCGGTTCAACAATCACTGACATTACCCGTAAACAGGCTCAGGATTTATTAAAAAACTGAACATATTATGAAATTCCTTGAATTAGTTAAAAAACGTCAGTCAATCCGCAAATATGCCGATCAAAAAGTCGATCGGTCGTTAATTGATCAGTGTATCGAAGCCGCCCGATTGGCTCCCTCTGCAAGAAATTCGCAACCCTGGTCCTTTATTGTCCTTGACGATCCGGAAATTATTCAAAAAGTATCCCGGAAAGCATTTTCCGGTATTTATAAAACGACCCGATTTGCCGGAAAAGCGCCGGTGCTTATTGTCGTGATTACCGAAAAAGCCGATTATATTACCAGTATGGGTAATCTGATTCGCAATGTCCGGTATAGTCTGATCGATATCGGGATTGCCTGTGAGCATCTTGTGCTTCAGGCCGAGGAGTTGGGTTTGGGAACCTGCTGGCTGGGCTGGTTCAGTGCCCGGGGAGTAAAAAGGGTGTTAAAACTAACACGCTCAACTCAAATTGATGTTTTGATTAGTCTCGGATACCCGCTGGATCCGAACTATCGTCGTGAACGAAAACGACGGTCGCTGGATGATGTCAGACATTATTTTGATCCACTGAAATAGAGAAAATTCTGACAAACCTTCCGAAGTTTTTAAAATTTCAGGAAGGTTCCCCGGTCGAAACAGAAAAAAAGTCACAAAATAACCGTTTGTATTTAACGGAAAAGCCGTTATATTTTGCGCTCATTTGAACTTAGGAGTTATTTTTATGGAAAATGCTGAAATACAACGAATCAGAAATATCGGGATTGTTGCCCATATCGACGCCGGCAAAACCACAACCAGCGAACGGATATTGTTTTTTACCGGGCTGACGCACAAATTGGGAGAGGTCCATGACGGCCAGGCTGTGATGGATTTCATGAAGCAGGAACAGGAGCGGGGTATCACAATTACTTCGGCGGCCATTACCACCGAATGGAAAAAACACCAGATTAATCTGATTGATACACCCGGACATATTGATTTTACCCTTGAGGTTGAACGTTCGCTGCGTGTTTTGGATGGAATTGTCATGGTCTTTTGCGCGGTCGGTGGAGTTGAACCTCAGAGCGAAACGGTCTGGCATCAGGCCGACCGGTACAAAGTTCCGCGAATTGCATTTGTCAATAAAATGGATCGCCAGGGCGCCGATCTGTTTCATACGACTGAACAGATGAATGAGATGCTTGGCGCAAATGCGGTTCTTTTTCAATTACCCATCGGGAATGAAAGCGAATTTACAGGGATAATCGATCTCATTACCATGAAAGCGTATCGGTATGATGAACTGGAAATGATTGAAATCGATATTCCTCAAAATTATCGCCGACAGGCTGATAAATATCGTGAGATAATGATAGAAAAGCTGGCTGATTTTGACGAGCCTCTGATGGAGAAATACGTTGGAGAAACGGAAATATTGGCCAAAGATATTAAGAGAGCTGCACGAAATGCCGTGCTTTCACTCTGTGTTACTCCGGTATTCTGCGGATCCGCGTTTAAAAATAAAGGTGTCCGTCTTTTATTGGATGCTATTGTTGATTATTTGCCTTCGCCAATTGATCGGGGAATTATCACCGGACTTGATCCCGCAGACACGGCAATCGTGTTATCCCGTAAACCGTCCTATAAGCGCCCTTTTTCTGCTTTAGCATTTAAGATTACAAATGATGCCTACGTCGGTCAGCAGACGTTTATCAGAGTCTATTCCGGTGAACTGGATTCGGGCAGTTATGTTCTTAATTCAACCAAGGGGAAAAAGGAAAGAATCGGACGGATTTTACGAATACATGCGAATGATCGTCAGGAGGTCAAGATTTTAAGAGCCGGGGATATTGGGGCCCTTATTGGTGTTAAATATACTACCACCGGTGATACTCTTTGTGATGAAACGGAACCGATATTGCTTGAAAATATCAGATATCCGGAGACGGTTTTGGATATG
Organism: Fidelibacterota bacterium; assembly: GCA_003645845.1. Taxonomy (GTDB): domain Bacteria; phylum Fidelibacterota; class UBA2242; order UBA2242; family UBA2242; genus B118-G9. Next base: position 9,362 of record QNCV01000027.1, read on the forward strand.
AAAGTCGAGCCGGAATCTAAAAAAGAGCGGGATCGCCTTTCAATGGCGTTGAGTAAAATGGCGCTGGAAGATCCGTCGTTTAAAGTTCGTTATGATGAAGAAACCGAGGAAACCGTGATTTCCGGAATGGGCGAGCTGCATCTGGAAGTCATTGTCGATCGTTTGAAAACCGAACATAAAGTCAATGTTCAGGTGGACAAACCGGCGGTGGCCTTCCGTGAGTCAATAACCCGAGAAGTTGAACATAATTACAGATTTAAAAAGCAAACCGGCGGGAAGGGGCAATTTGCACATATTATTTTTCGCCTGGAACCTAACGAAAAACAGGGCATCGAATTTGTTGACCTTGTTAAAGGCGGCAATATTCCCCGTGAATATATTCCCTCTGTTGAAAAGGCTTTTCGAGATGCCATGGAAACAGGCTTGTATGCTGACTATCCAATGGTCGATGTGCGTTTTGTCCTGATTGACGGGAGCTATCATCCGGTTGATTCCAGCGAAATGGCCTTCCGAACCTGTACCATACAGGCATTGCGGGAAATCATCAGAAAAGCGGCTCCTCAGTTACAGGAACCCATTATGAAAATAGAAATTAATACACCGGATAAATATATGGGCGATGTTATCGGTGACATCAATCGTCGTCGCGGGAAAATTGAGAATATGCGCCGGCATCGTAAGGGTTCCCAGAAGCTGACCGGAACCGTTCCGTTGATGGAAATGTTCGGATATGCATCGGCATTGCGAACAATATCCAGTGGCAGGGCAGCCTTTTCAATGGAGTTTCTGAATTATGCGCCCCTGCCGAAAGCGATTGAAGAAGAGATTGTTGCCGAAAGGAAAGCGAAGAAATCTTCGTAAATATATTCCGACTATTACAATAAAAAGCTCCCGGACACAGTTGCCCGGGAGTTTTTTTGTTATTCTGTGCGTTTTACCAGATTTTAGCAATTTCTTCAGGACTGCGATACAGCGCCTGGCCTTCGGTAACATTAAAGGCTTTGTGAAACGCCGGAAGATTGGATATCGGTCCGTTTGTTCGGTATTTAGCCGGTGAATGAACATCGGTTTTTAGTCTTAATAACTGATTTTCCCGTCGGATATTGCTTCGCCAGACCTGTGCCCAAGAGAGGAAGAAGCGCTGATCGGGAGTAAAACCTTCGATTTCGGCTTTTTGAGGATGGTCTTTCATTGCAATCTGCAGTGCATCATAGGCGATTGTTAAACCGCCCAGATCGGCAATGTTCTCACCCAATGTCAGTTTTCCATTGATCTTGAAGGTATCCATAACGGTAAAATGATTGGCCTGTTCTACCAATTTTTCAGCACGCTCATTGAATTGAATTTCGTCATCTTTTGTCCACCAGTCATTTAAATTGCCGTTTTTGTCATATTGGCGTCCCTGGTCATCGAATCCATGGGTCATTTCATGTCCGATGACAGCTCCGATGGCGCCGTAATTGACCGGTGCATCGGCTTTGAAATTGAAAAAAGGTGGTTGCAGAATAGCCGCCGGGAAAACGATTTCGTTTATGCCGGGATTGTAATAGGCATTAACAGTCTGGGGAAACATATGCCATTCGGTTTTATCGACAGGTTTGTTGATTTTTTCCATATCACGTTTGACGTCAAAGGCCCGGGCGTTCAGAACATTTGTAACGTAGGAGTCACGGGTGACAGTGAGAGGAGAATAATCGATCCATTTTTCCGGGTAACCGATTTTTATCCGGATGGCGTCCAGTTTTTCAAGAGCTTTTTGCTTGGTGACATCGCTCATCCAATCCAGATTATCGATGCGTTTGGCGTAAGCGTGCTTCAGATTATAGACAAGATCCAACGCCCGTTCCTTTGCTTCGGGCGGAAAATATTCCTTCACGTAAAGTTGCCCCACGGCTTCTCCTAAAGACCGGCTAGTTGTCCGCAGAACCCGTTTCCAGCGTGGTTGAAGTTCCTGTGTGCCTGACAGAAATTTGCCATAAAATTCGAAATGGGCATTTTCGAAATCGGAACTGAGGTATTGAGCAGTGGAATTAATCAGATTCCAGCGTAAATAGGCTTTCCAGTCATCGATGGGGATTTGCCGGGACATCCTGCTGATTTCTCTGAAAAAATCAGGTTGTGCAATGTTCAGAGTGCCCTTTGGGTCCACGTTCATCATTCTGAGGTATGCGACCCAACTGTAATGGCTTGCCATCCGCTGGAATTCCTGAAGGCTCATAGGGTGGTATATCGCTTTCGGATCCCGCTGTTCGACCCGGGTCATTGATACTTTCGCCAGACGTTTCTCGATATCGAATACCGTCTGTGCATTTGTTTTGGCCTGTTTCTCGGTATCGCCGATTAACGTGAACATGCGAGTCAGGTGTTTCAGATATTCTGCACGGATTTCTTTCGAACGTTGACTATTGTCAAAGTAATAATCACGATCCGGCAGACCCAGACCGCCCTGATAAAACCAACCGATATTCATTTCGCTGTTTTTATAATCCTGCTCGGCGAAAAAGTTGAATAGCGTCGGTATGTTCATCGAATGAAAATATGCAACCGTATTTTGAACATCTTTCTGATTCTTAATCGATTTAATCCTGTCAAAGTAGGGGAGTAGCGGTTTCAACCCGTCATTTTCGATTTTTTCTACATCCATACCACTGGCATAAAAATCACCGATTTTCTGAAGATTTGTGCCGGGTTCTGCATTTGATTTCATGGCGTTTTCCATAATGACGCGAAGTTCGCTGAGATTCTTTTCGGCGAGTTCTTCAAAGGAGCCGTAACGACTGTAATCATCGGGAACCGGGTGCTTTTTTAACCAGTTGCCATTGGCAAACTGATAGAAGTCATCACCGGGACTGACACTGGGGTCCATATTGGCCGGATCAATCGCTTTATGCTGTGAAAGATTACCGGGGCCGCAGGTGAATAGAAAGAAAAGACTGATGATAGAAATGATAAGTTGTTTCATCGATGCTCCTTTCAAATGTCCTTAATAAATAACGGTTTTAAATTAACTGTTTTTGAAAAACAAAAAAGTTAAAATAATAAAAAAAACCCGGCACTTGCCGGGCTTTTTTCAAAATCCGATCGGCTTATTTGATCTTTATGTCGATGCTTTTTGAGATCGATTCTTTCAGTTTGGGAATTGTCACACTCAGGACGCCGTCTTTAAACTCAGCGCTGATGTTTTCCTGATCAGCAGAATCCGGTAATCTGAAAGAACGTTGAAAGGAACCGTATACCCGTTCGGTTCGGTGAAAATTATCCTTTTCGGTCTTCTTTTCCTGTTTCTTTTCACCGGAAACGGTCAGGACGTTATCCCGGATGTTCATTTTAATATCATCCTTTTTTATGCCGGGGAGTTCTGCGGTAATCAGAAATTCCTTTTCTTTTTCCATAATATCGACTGATGGCGAGAAGGCTGCAAGAGATGTTTCCTCTTCCTCGGTATTAAAGAACGAATCAAATAAGCGATCAAATTCATTCCTCAGGTTGAGGGTTGTGCGGGGTGTCCATTTTACCAGTGACATAATAACCTCCTTTCTTTTAATTTTTCAAAGATTCTCTTTACTTGATTTTAATTTCAATGTTTTTCGACAAATCTTCCTTCCGTTTTGGTACCGTAATATTCAAAACACCGTTTTTAAAAACGGCGTCAATACTGTTGGTGTCAACGATGTCCGGCAGACGGAAAGAACGATGGAATTTACCGTAAGTGCGTTCACGACGATGGTATTTGTATTTGTTAGTGTCTTTACCCGGCTTTTTTTCGCCTTCGATGCTAAGGATGTCTTCGTTGACGTTGATTGACACATCTTTTTTGTTAACACCGGGCAACTCAATGTTAATCGAATAGGATTTTTCCAGTTCCTCAATATCAACGCTGGGAGAAATTGCGCACTCGGTTTCCTCTTCCGGTCCTGAACCGAAAAAAGAATCGAGCAGGTTTTCAATTTCTCTCTGATAATCAATCAGTGAACTTCTGGGAATCCAATGTGTAATTGTCATGGTTTTTCTCCTTTATTTTATTTTTTCACTTTTTTCAAAAACCACTGTTCCAGGTGACAAGTCCTGTGCCGAATTTGACTGTTTTTAATTTTGTCAGAGGTATTTGCAAGGTTGGCAAAGGAAATCTGCCTTGATGGCGAAGATCAGCATTTTGTCCGGCAATCTTAGCAAAACTTTGCCGATTCGTCGTTCGTGATTTCCTTGTCTTGACAATCCAAAGCATCGGCGGTAAATTCGGGGCGGTCCGGAGATAAAAGAATGGGTACAATCAGTCTGAAAAATATGGTATTTTATGGCTATCACGGTGTGGCCGAACAAGAAAAAATTCTGGGCGGGCGATTTGAAGTTGACCTGAGTCTTGATTTTGATATGACGGCGGCAATTGCATCCGATCATTTAAGTGACACTATCAGTTACGAAGATTTATACAAACTGGTTCATGACGTGGTGACAAAATCGAAATTCTATTTGATTGAAGCTCTGGCAGGAAAGATTATTTCCGTAGTGTTTAAAAAATATCACCCGGAAAAAGTTATGATTCGAATTCGCAAACCGGGCGCGCCGGTAAGAGGCGTTCTGGATACGGTTGAAGTCTGTCTGGAACGAACGCGGGAGCAGATGGAAGGATCGGATTGAATCCGGTTAGCGCTTATCTGGCATTAGGTTCAAATCTCGGCGAACGGGAACAACATCTGATTGATGCAATCGGTAATATCGGTCGGGAAACCGGTAACATTACGGCGGTCTCGAGTATTTACGAAACAGCGGCAAAATATGTTATTGACCAACCCGATTTTCTGAATATGGTTCTGGTGATCGAAACAGCATTGACACCGATTGATCTGCTAATTAAATGCAAAGAAATAGAAAAGCGAATGGGGCGTGATTTTACGGTAAAACGCTTTGGACCGCGAGTGATTGATATCGATATTCTTTTCTATGGCTCCGAGGTCATATTCTATGAAGATCTGGTTATTCCCCATCCGAAAATTAATGAACGACGTTTTGTACTGGAACCGTTATATGAATTAAACAAGAAATTTGTGTGTCCGAAATCGGGTAAAACAATAAAAACTCTGCTGAGAGAGTGTAAAGATCAGGGGCGTATTGAAAAAATTAGCTCTTCAATTTCAGTAATAAGTCGTTAAATTATAATCAGGAACTGAAAGCATAAATGAAGCATCTTTATTATATCGCAATTGAAGGGGTCATCGGTGTCGGTAAAACCAGTTTCGCAAAGATTTTGTCGGAACGAATGTCCGCCCGGCTGGTGCTGGAAAAATTTGAAGAAAACCCGTTTCTGGAAGACTTCTATGTGGACCCCGAGCGGTTTGCTTTTCAGACGCAATTATACTTTTTATTGAGTCGTTATCGTCAGCAGATGGAATTGAAACAGGTTGATCTTTTTTCGAATCTGCTGGTCAGCGATTATATGTTTGATAAGGACAAACTATTTGCGCATCTCAATTTGAATGAAAAGGAATTTGTTCTCTACAATCTCATAGCGCAGCTCCTGGAAAAAGAGGTGCCCAAGCCAGATCTGGTGGTTTTTCTGCAAGCCGGTACCGACAGGTTGATGGCAAATATTAAGAAACGCGGACGCAGTTATGAGCGAGCCATGTCGCGGGAATATATTGAATCGCTGAATCAGATTTACAATGAGTATTTTTTTCGTTATAAAGACAGTCCGCTGTTGATCATCAATACCAATGATATCGATTTTGTTAATAATGAAGATGATCTGAATGAATTGTTGTCATTGCTCAAGAAACCCATAACGGGTACCGTCTATTATCACCCTGAAAGAAAGGCATCATAATTGGGGTTTTTTCGTTTATTATTTTATTTTCTGGTTATTTATTTCATTTGGAAGTTGATTGAGCCTTACATAAAAAACGTATCTAACGTCAAAGATAAGGTTAAGGGTAATCAAAAACAGAAGCGGGTGAACATTGACCCGAATGATATAGAAGATGCCGATTTCAAGGAAATTGACGACGATAAGTCCTGATAATATCCCCACGTTAATGAAGTCTAAAATATATTTCTTGCTGCTTTTCGGTTGTCTGGGGGTTTTTGTGTTTTGCCATCTGAGTCAACCGGCAAATTGGGTGGACGTAATCAATGATCATTTGCAAAGGTATCCGAAGATGCTACCCGATGATATTTACAAGCTCGTTTATCAGGGGA
>QNCV01000028.1 GCA_003645845.1 Fidelibacterota bacterium
GATCAGGAGGGGCTGTTATACATTGATCCCGAGTTTGGCAGTTATAAGCATGTCTCGGAAATTGATGTGCCTGACGGTGAAATTGTTAGTTTTTCATGTCCCCATTGCGGCGTATCATTAAAAAACGAAACGGAAACCTGTCGTACCTGCTCGGCGCCGGTATTTACATTGATTTTACCTAATGAGGGTGAGGTTTCAGGTTGTCTGCGGAAAGGTTGTTTCGATCATACATTGAAAATCGAAAGTTTCGAAGCCTTACAACTTCGGATTGATGATGAATTTATCAAAGTAATCATGTAACTATACAAATTATTGGAATTATTGGTAAAAACTGATTTTGATCAATAAGTGAGTTTTAGTATTCTATCAACATTTGAAGTTACCGATAAACAATCAAATTTAGGAAGAGGTTTATGAATATTGCCGGTATTTCCGTCCGTGAATTGGCTGAAAAGTATGATACGCCGCTATATGTTTATGATTTCGCAAAAATCCGCCAAAATGCCCGAAGGTTAAAACAAGCGTTTTTATCGGATGATGTTGAGGTCGATTTTTACTATGCAATGAAAGCCAACTGCAATCCTGAAATCCTCGGGATTTTCATCAGTGAGGGTTACGGGATGGATTGTGTCAGTCCGGGAGAATTAAGACTTGCTCTGGAGACAGGCGCTGCGGCGGATCATATTCTGTATACGGGAAATTATGAAAGTCCGGCGGATCTCCAGGCCGCCTTTAATGCCGGTGTTAAAATCAATCTCGATGATATTTCATCCCTGGGAAGGCTTTTAGAGGTTGGCAAACCGGAATTGATTACATATCGGATTAATCCGGGTAAGGGACGGGGGAAATACGAGCAAATTACCACCGGTGGTGACAAAGCCAAATTCGGTGTTCCCTATGAAAAAGCGATCCAGGCATATAAAAAGGCTATGGACGTTGGTATCACCCGTTTCGGGGCACATATGATGACCGGTTCCGGGGTGCTGGATGAAGAGCACTTTCCCCGCATGCTTGAACTTTTTATGGATCAATTGGGAGAAATCAAAAAAGCGCTTGGAATAAATTTTGAGTTTATTGATATGGGCGGTGGGCTTGGAATTCCATATTATGGCGATAAAAAATCACTGGATGTTGAACGTGTTGCCCGGGAAACACTGAAAGTTTTCCGGAGGAAAGTGAGGGAATTGAATCTTGGGAATCCGACTTTAGCCCTGGAGCCGGGGCGGTATTTAGTTGGCGATGCCGGAATACTAATCAGCCGGGTTACCGGTATTAAAAACGGGTACCGGACACTGGTTGGTATCGATGCCGGATTCAATACGTTGATTCGTTCTGCGCTGTACGGTGCTCAACATACCATTCTGGTGGATGGAAAAGAAGAATCGGAGCCAACGATGCTTGCGGATATCTGCGGTCAGATTTGCGAGAATACGGATATTTTTGCAAAAGATCGCAAACTGCCTGAAACCGAAGAGGGTGATTTGCTGATTTTTACTCAGGCCGGAGCCTATGGCAGTGTTATGGCAATGCCATATAATTTGCGTTTTCGACCCGCCGAAGTGGCCATTGTCGATGGAGAGGATAAGCTGATTACCCGTCGGGAAACTTACGAAGATTACATCAGCCGGTTTCAGAGAATTTAAAGGAGGAGAACAGATCAGATGAAACTGAAACAGATAATTAAAGTTCTGCCGGATCAAAGGATTGTAAATGACGGAAATCCCGATATCAAAGGAGTGGTATATGATCCGTTACGCGTAGAAAAGGGCTTTCTGTATGTGGCCATCAATATCTATACACAACTGGATAAAATTGAATTACCCGACGGTCATCCCTTTGTTTTGGATGCAATCAAAGCCGGCGCCGTAGCGGTGATTGTCGAAAAAGATGTTGAAGTTCCCGACGGAATTGTAAAAATTGTTGTTCCCGATTCGCGCTTAGCCCTGGCCCTGGTAGCCGGAGAGTTCTATAAACACCCCTCGGGGGCTTTTAAATTGATCGGAATTACCGGGACTAACGGTAAAACGACCACGGCTCATATTGTTGAAAGTATTCTGGCGCAGAAGTCCCGTACAGGTCTGATCGGAACATTGTATTATAAAATCAACGGGAACATTTACAAATCCAAGGATACCACCCCTGAACCGCCGGACCTTCAGGAAATATTTACTCGAATGAAAGACGAGAAAGTTGAATTCTGCGTCATGGAGGTGTCCTCTCATGGCGTTGATTTCCATCGGGTTTCCGGCATTGAATACGAAACGGGGATATGGACAAATTTTACTCAGGATCATCTGGATTGGCATAAGACCATGGAAGCTTACAGAACGGCCAAATTGCGCTGGTTTGGAAGTCTGGCCGAAGATAAAACCGTGGCTGTGAATATGGATGATCCTTCCGTACAATACTTCATTGATGCAGCCAAAGCGAAAGTTGTGCGGTATGGTGTTAACAACCCTGCTGACGTGTCGGCAAAAAATATTCGGATGGATGGTGCCGGAACTAAATTTACGCTGGTAACACCTCTGGGAGAGATTGATGTCAACGCCAAATTGCGGGGTATGTTCAATCTGTACAATATGCTGGCGGCGGTTTCGGCGGTGCTAAATCATGGAATTACACTTGAAGAAGTGAAAAAAGGGCTCGAGGCAAATATTGTCGTAGCCGGCCGTTTTCAGACAGTCAGTCGCGGGCAGGATTTTTCGGTAATAATAGATTATGCCCATACACCCGATGGCCTTTTGAAGGTATTGAACGCGGCGAAATCCATGAATCCGAAGCGAATTATAACCGTCTTCGGGTGCGGTGGAGACCGAGATCCCGATAAACGTCCCAAAATGGCGGCAATAACGGAAGAATTGAGCGATATTGCAATCATTACCGGTGATAATCCCCGGACGGAGGACCCGAACAAAATTGTGGATCAAATAATATCGGGTTTCAAGGGTCGCAACGGTTTTGAGTTTGAAGTCATTCATGACCGTTATCAGGCGATTGAACGCGGCATCAATATTGCCCAAACCGGTGATTTGGTGCTGATTGCCGGTAAAGGTCACGAAACTACGCAGACATTAAAGGATAAAACCATTCATTTCAATGATGTCGAAGTGGCCGATGAAATTTTACAAAAGGTGGTGAAACGGTAAAAATGTATCCCTTGAATCATTCCGGAAATCATGATATTACGAATCGGTCGGTTCTGGTATTGAATCAGACCTATGAGCCTTTGCATATCTGTGATGTCAAACGGGCAATTGTGTTATTGATTGAGCAGAAAGCCAGTATGGTCAAAGTCGTCGATCATCTGGTTCTTTATTCCGCGTTGACCGCATTTCCGGTGCCGACGGTTATCAGGATCAACCACTATGTCAAAGTCCGCAACTGGTATGCGGTTCTCAATAAAGCGAATATTTTCAGACGGGATAACTATACCTGTCAGTATTGTGGTATAAAAAATGTACCGATGACCATTGATCACGTAATTCCGAAAGTGTTGGGCGGAAGGGATACCTGGGAAAATCTTGTCACTGCCTGTGTCCGCTGCAATAACCGAAAAGGGGATCGGTTATTGGCGTCCACCGATATGAAGCTGAAAACCAAACCGAAAAGGCCTCATAAAATTCATACGTTACAACGTTATTGTGACGCTCCTCTGGATGAATGGCGGCCTTACCTGTATTTAGATTAGGATGATTTAACATGAGTGAGAAGAAAAAAGGCAGAATCTTAAGTGGCATGCGACCGACCGGGAAGATGCATCTCGGAAATTATGTCGGAGCCCTGGAAAACTGGGTTGCCCTGCAGAGTGAATTTGAAAATTACCACCTGATTGCCGACTACCACGCTTTAACGACCAACCTTGATACCAGTGAAATTCTTGAAAATACACTTGAGATGGTTGTTGACTGGCTGGCAGTGGGCATCGATCCGGAACGCAGTCCTGTTTTCCGCCAGAGCCAGATCAAAGAACATTGCGAACTGCACCTGATTTTTTCAATGCTTATTACGACAGCCCGGCTGGAACGTAATCCGACCTTAAAAGAGCAGATAAAAGATCTGAATATGAATTCTCTGATATACGGGCATCTGGGTTATCCGGTGCTGCAGGCTGCCGACATTTTACTTTACAAGGGGAATGTCGTCCCGGTGGGTGAAGACCAGGCGCCTCATGTGGAAATTACCCGGGAAATTGCCCGCAAGTTCAATTCCACCTATAAAAAGGTCTTCCCGATTCCCAAAGCCATGTTGACGACCTTTGCCCGTCTCCCCGGTCTCGATGGCAATAAAATGAGCAAGTCGGTTGGCAATACGATTTTATTATCCGACGGTGAAGAAGAGATAAGGCAGAAAATCAGAAAGGCCGTGACCGATCCGCAGAAAATCCGGAGAGGTGATCCGGGGCGTCCGGAGGTCTGTCTGATATATACGTATCATCAGCGTTTTAACGCTTCCGAGACGGATGATATCTATGCCGGTTGTACTTCCGGTGCACTCGGCTGTGTCGATTGTAAAATGAAGTGCGTAGCGGCGATTTCCAAAGCGATCTCACCGTTTACCGAAAAGCGTCAATATTATGCTAATCGGAAGGATGAAGTGCTGGACATTATAAAGGACGGAGAAAAACGGGCCGGCAGGGTTGCTTCGGAGACTATGCAGGAAGTTCGTGATGCCATGTCGATAGGTTGACGTATGAGTTATAATGTTAAACTCGACGTTTTTGAGGGGCCGCTTGATCTGCTTCTGTTTTTTATCAAGCGTGATGAAATCAATATTTACGATATCCCGATTTCCTACATTACCCGTGAATACCTGGACTATCTGGATGTCATGAAGAGTATGAATCTTCATCTGGCGGGTGAATTTATCCTGATGGCGGCGCTGCTGATGCGCATCAAGGTTCAGATGCTTCTTCCCCGGGAAGAGGCCGAAGACAATGAAGTCGTTGAGGACCCCCGGACGGAATTGGTTGAAATGCTGGTGGAATATCAGAAATACAAAGAAGCCAGTTTTGCATTAAGAGAATTGGAGGAGCGGCAGCAAAAATACTATCCGATTCGATGTCAATCCGAGAACACGGTTTGGGACCCTGCTCTTTTCCTGGCGGATGTGAACCTGGTTGATCTGGGAATCGCATTTAAGAATCTGCTCGATTCGATGCCCAAACCGAAATATTATGAAATTCAGACTTTAAAGCTAAACATCAGCCAGCAGGCCCAGGTGTTACGCAGCATGTTTGCCAATAAAAAGCGGATAAAGTTCTCTACTGTTGCGGCGACTTTGTCAAACCGGATTGAGGTTGTAGTAACCTTTTTGGCTCTCCTGGAGATGGTTAAATCCGAAGAGTTGCGAGTTTCACAAAAAACGGTGTTTGGCGAAATTTATCTGACCAAATTGCAATTGAAGGAATCCCATGTTATCGCAGACGCATAAGATTGTCCAGGCCCTGCTGTTTTCCGCCAAAGAGCCGCTGACCTCAGAACAGGTTGAACTCAGTATTGAGGAAAAGGTTGATCTGGACCAGATTATTGTTGATATCAATGACTATTATCGCCAGGAAGGATTTCCGGTCTGGATTCAGAAAGTGGCCAACGGATATCGGTTGATGACAAGGGAAGAATACGAACCCTGGATTCGCCGGTTGTATCAGAATGAAGGTAATGTCAGACTGTCAAAATCTGCACTGGAAAGTCTTGCAATTATTGCCTATAAGCAACCCATCACCCGCAGTGAAATAGATGCCATCCGGGGTGTGAGCTCCTATTTGAAATCCTTGTTGGAGAAAAACCTGATCGAAATCAAGGGACGACAAGAGGGACCCGGCCGGCCGCTCTTGTACGGAACGACCGATCATTTTCTTGAATATTTCGGGCTGGGAAGCCTGCGGGATCTTCCGAAATTGAAAGAGATCAATGAAATCATGGATGTAAAAATAGAGGAGGATGATGTCGAAGAATCCGACCGGGATACGACTGAATAGATATCTTTCACTCTGCGGAGTCGGTTCGCGCCGAAAATGTGAAGAGATGATTACGGATGAGCGCGTTGCGGTAAACGGAAATCTCGTTACCGATTTATCGACTTATATTAATGATGATGACGTCGTCACTCTCGACGGTGGCCGGATTACTCCCCAGCGTCCGACCTATCTCCTGTTAAATAAACCAAAAGGTGTGATTACAACTCTCAATGATAACCTGCAGCGAAATCATGTCGGGATGTTATTGCCCAAACATGTTTTCTTAAAACCCGTCGGCAGGCTGGATAAGAATACCACCGGCGTTTTACTGTTTACAAATGATGGTGAATTACATTACCGGTTGACCCACCCGAAATATGAAATTCCCAGGATTTATCTGGTGAAGCTTGATAAAATCTTCAACGAGGCATTGAGCGATAAATTTACACGGGGTATTCAACTGAATCGGCGGGAAACAGCGCACGGTAAGGTACTCGACGTCAGGCATTTTAAAAAAAATTCCGAGCTGATCGTTGAATTACACGAAGGACTGAACCGGGAAATTCACCGAATGTTCAGGGTTCTGAACTATCGGGTGCTGGAACTGCACAGGATCAGCTATGCCGGAATCGGCACGGGTAAACTGAGATATGGTCAATGGCGGTATCTGAATCAGGATGAAATAAAGAAAATAAAGAGATTATGCGGAATTATTTAATCCAGGAAAGCATTTGTTTTTATCAGGTGATGAATTAAATTTACTGGCTATTTGAAAGGTGATTTATGGGAATAATAGTAGCAATTGACGGACCTGCCGGCTCAGGAAAGAGCAGCACCGCCAAGGAAGTTGCCCGGCGCTTGAATTTTACCTATGTTGATACCGGAGCCATGTACCGGGCGGTTACTCTTGCCACATTACGGAACCGTCTCCCTGTCTGTGAAGAAGAGAAAATCACAGATTTAGCCCGCCGATTAAACATTCATTTTCGCTGGATTGATGATATTCATCACACATTTTTAGACGGTGAAGATGTTACGAACGAAATTCGATCATCGGAGGTTGCGGCAATGGTCAGTCCGGTGAGCGCAATACCCGGAGTCCGGATAGTGATGGCAGAGCAGCAGAGAGAGATGGCCAAACAGGACAATATCGTTATGGAAGGTCGGGATATTGGCACGAATGTTTTTCCCGATGCCGACTATAAGTTTTATATGGATGCGGATGTTGCCGTCCGGGCCCAACGCCGAATGCGCGATTATGAGCATATCGGCCAAAAACTCAGTATTGCTGAAATTATCGAGGAGTTGAAAAAACGTGATAAAATCGATTCTTCCCGTTCCCATTCACCACTGAAAAAAGCCGATGATGCGATAGTCATTGATACGACCAACCTGACGTTTCAGGAACAGGTCGATAAAATTCTATCGATTATCCGTACTTAAGGCAATTTCACAGTATAATATTTTTGTAACCATTAACTCTAAACCGAAGGAATTCGTTCCATGACTGAAGAAGAAAAAAAATTAACCCCTAACCCTTCAGAAGAGAAACCCGAAAAGGTTGAATCTGAAGAAACTCCAACTGAAGAGCAATCTTCAACCCTGTCCGAAGCCTCAGAAAAGGCAGAGACTGACGAAAACAAAGAAAAACCACAGGAACATAAAGACGAAGCGCCTGAGGAGAAACCGGCTGACGAGACTCCTCAGGATAAAGATAAATCGGACGTTAAGGAATCTGAATTATCAACTCCGGAAATTGAAGAACAATCTGTCAAAACCGGAGGAGAAGTCGCCGAAGAAACACCCGGGGAAGGTAAACAGGAACAGAAAAATTTCAATACCGAGTTGGTCAGCAGTGGTCCGCTCTCTGAGGAAATTCGTGTTTATGAGATGAAAGACATTTATCATATTCAGGATAAAACCGAAGAAGATAAACGTGCAATCTATGAAAGTTCACTACGTGATATATCTCAGGAACAGCGGGTCATCGGAACTGTCGTTGCCGTTAACGACGATGAAATCTTAATGGATGTGGGCTTTAAATCCGAAGGTGTCATCTCCCGCGATGAATTTGAAGAGGGTGAAAGTCCGAAAGTCGGCGATCAGATTGAGGTGTTTGTCGACGTTCTTGAAGACGAAAACGGTCAGATGATCCTTTCCAAGAAAAAAGCCGATTTTATGCGGGTATGGGAACGGGTTCGTGACATTTATAATAATAGTGAAACAATTGAAGGACGAATAACCAACCGGATTAAAGGCGGTATGGTTGTTGATATCATGGGAATTGATGCCTTTTTACCCGGTTCTCAAATCGATATTCGCCCGGTAACGGATTTTGATTCCTATGTTGGCAAGACCTATGAATTCCGGATTGTGAAGTTGAATGAGCTGCGTAAAAATATCGTGCTCAGCCGAAAAGACATTCTGGAAGAGAGCATGAAAGAAAAACGGGATGATCTGTTATCGAAGATCAAGGTTGGCGATGTTCTCAAAGGACGGGTGAAAAACATTACCGATTTTGGAGTATTTATTGACTTAGGTGGTCTTGACGGACTTCTGCACATTACAGACCTTTCCTGGGGAAGAATCAATCATCCCAAAGAAGTCGTTAATATGGATGAAGAACTGACGGTTAAAGTCATTGATTACGATCCTGAGAAACAGCGTGTTTCACTGGGATTGAAACAATTGACTCCCCATCCCTGGGAAGGTATCGAGGAGCGTTATCCGGTTGATTCGGTGGTCAAAGGCAAAGTCGTCAATATTGCAAATTATGGTGTATTTGTTGAGTTGGAAAAAGGCGTTGAAGGTCTGATTCACATTTCCGAAATATCCTGGACTCAGCATATCAAACATCCCTCTGAGGTGTTTAGCATGGGTGAAGAAATCGAGGCGAAAGTCCTCAGTATTGACAGCGAAGAAAGGAAAATTTCACTCGGATATAAACAATTGGAGCCGGATCCCTGGGAAACCATCGAGCAAACCTACGTTCCCGGAACAGTTTATAAGGGAATTGTCCGTAATTTGACACCCTATGGCGTTTTTGTTGAACTGCAGGAAGGTATCGACGGTTTTGTGCACATTTCCGATCTATCATGGACACGTAAAGTGCGTCATCCCCGGGAAGTTGTCAAGCGTGGTGATGAGATTGAAGTTAAGGTTCTGGAAGTATCCAAGGAAAATCGCAAAATTACGCTTGGTATAAAGCAGATTGAGGAAGACCCGTGGCCGATGATCGAGAGCATCTATGCCGAAGGGGCGATTGTCGAAGGCGAAGTTGCCAAGATTTCTGAAAAGGTAATTGTTGTTAATCTTGGTGATAATATTGAGGGAATTGTTCCGATCGGTCAGATGCCGAAAAAAGACCGTGCCGATGTGAGTAAGGCCGTCAGTATCGGTGAAAAACTTCAGTTGAAAGTCCTTGAAGTTAACAGAAACGATAAAAAAATCGTTCTTTCCCGGGAACAGGCGATTCCGAAAGAACCTAAGAATGAGGTGGAAGCTTTTATCATGAATCAACCCGATATCTCCGATAAGATTGAGATTCCGGAGGAGATTCGTGAAAAAATAGTGAAATCCGAAAAGGAAAAGGCGGAAGCAAAAAAGGAAAAGGCTCCCCGGAAGAAAACCGAGAAAAAGGAAAAGACTGAAGAAAAAGAAGCGGTAGAAGCTGAAGATAAAAAAGCCGAAACAGCGGAAGAAACCAAGAAAAAAAAGGCAGCTAAAAAAGCCTCAGCCAAAAAAACCACTAAGAAAACCGCAGACAAAGATCAGGAAGAAACCGCTGAGACAAAGAAGACTACAAAAAAGGCCGCTACAAAGAAAACGACCAAAAAGTCCGAAAAAAAGACTGAGAAGACCGAGGAAGAACCGAAATAGTCGTCGTTTGTCATTAAACATTAAATCACGAATAGGGGCTTGATATTGACAAGCCCCTATATTATTTTCAAGGGATATAAATTCTCAGGGAGATTGGACAAAATATGGCTGATGATTCAATATTTGTAAAAATCGGTCGTCAATTTATAAACTGGTTTTTAAAAAATACCCGCGTCAAAATCGGTATATTACTGTTGGCTATTGCGATTTGGTTTATCATCATATTGGGAAATCAGTATACTTATACGATTGACACGCCGCTGGAAGTTGTCAATGTTGAAGAGGGCAAAACCTTAAAAGAGAGAATTCCGGATCAGATTCAGGCCAGTTTTTCCGGACGAGGGATCGATCTTTTTTACCTTCTGACAACCCGAAAATATGCCTTTAAATTTGTTCTGGATCTCGAGACAATTCGCTGGTACTATGTGTACAATTTAAACGATTACTATTCGAACAACCCGGAAAAAATCATTATTCCCCGGAATGTGGATGTGAAATTTAATCATATTGTCTATCCGGAGTCGCTCAGGGTTGAACTTGACCGGCTGGATATGTTACGGGTGCCGGTTCGTCTCCAAACGGACATTCGGACGGCGCCGGGGTATATTAAAGTCGGTAATCCCATTGTGGTGCCCGACAGTGTTGTGCTCAGTGGCCCCAGAACCTATATGAGAAGGTACAGGGAGGTTTATTCGGAGACTTTTAGTAAAAATAATGTAGTCCAACCGGTTGATATCGACCTGGCCTTGAAAATCCCGACAGAAAATAATATTGAGTCAAACGCCTACACCGTTCATTTTACGCAGGCCGTTGAACAGCTGGGAGAACAGGTTGTCAATAATATTCCCGTCAGACTGGTGGGCGTTCCGGCTCGTACCAGAGTGGAATTAAGTCCGTCGGAGATATCCTTGACCGTTTCGTCTGCAATCAGTCGGTTGACGAATATTAAACCGGAAGATATAAACGTCTATTTTGACTTTCGGAAAAACTGGAAATACGGTGAGAATTATTATGTCCCAATGGTAGAACTTCCTGAGGGTGTAATCAGTTGGAGAAATATGAGCCCCCGCCGGATTGAAGTCCGCATTGTCCGAGGACGATAAATGATAATATTAGGTATTGAAACATCCTGCGATGAAACGTCCGTAGCGATTTTGGATGATCGAAAGGTATTAGTCAACCTGGTAAGTTCACAGATGATCCATCAGCAATTTGGTGGCGTAGTTCCGGAAATGGCATCCCGTGAACATACCCGGGTTCTTGAAAATATGGTCAGTGAAGCTCTTAAAACCACTGGTATCGAAATTTCCCAATTGGATGGTATTGCCGTGACGCGGGGTCCGGGTCTGATGGGTGCCTTGCTGGTGGGGCTTAGTTTTGCAAAAGGGCTGGCCTATGCGACAGGCAAGGCATTATTGGGTGTCAACCATGTTGAAGGTCATATCATGGCCAATTTCCTGGACCATCCTGATCTGGATTATCCTTTCTTATGTTTGCTGGTTTCCGGTGGTCATACTCAAATTGTTTATGTAAAGGATTTTCACGACTACAGGATTCTGGGACGTAGCATTGATGATGCCGCCGGCGAAGCCTTTGATAAGGCAGCCCGGATTCTGAATCTCGGTTATCCAGGAGGACCGCTGATCGATCGGTTGGCAAAATCGGGAAATCCCGATTTTTTTCACTTTCCGCGAGCGGTCATTAAGGATAATCCCGCCAATTTTAGCTTCAGCGGTTTGAAAACAGCGTTACTATATTTAGTCCGTCGAAAAGGGGATCAGTGGGCTGAAGAGAATAAACATGATATTTGCGCTTCTTATCAGGAAGCGATTGTTGATGTTCTTGTTAATCACACAGTGGATATGCTAAAGACGTATTCTTCCCGGCAGTTGGTTTTGGCGGGTGGAGTTGCCGCAAATTCCAGATTACGTCAGCGATTTCAAGAAGCTGCAGTAAAAATCGGAGTATCAATATATTTTCCGTCCCGGGAATACTGTACCGATAATGCGGCGATGATTGCCCGTACCGGGCGGGAATTGTACCTTCGGAAAATAGTCTCGCCGAGTACGATTGCAGCTGTGCCGAATCTTTCTCTTGATAGTGATCTGTAATTAATGCATTCAGTTGCCGTCCAATTTCAAAATATTTCTTTCCGGATAATTCCGCTTGTTGTATTTGTATGTGTGATTCTCTATTTCAGCTATCGCGGTAAATCATCAAAGACAAATATCGGGAGATTGCTTCTCCTCCTGCGGATTGTTGCAATCGGTTCGATTCTGATTTTAATCACGAAACCCATCATCAGCTGGACGAAAGATAAAGTTCGCAAACCCCGGGTGGCAATCTTTATCGATAATTCTAAGAGTATCACCGCTCAAAATGGAGTTGAGGCCGATTCAGTTCGATCTGTGATTCGCCATCTGGTTCGAACATTAGAGAGACGGAAAGCAGATGTAAAAATAATTCCTTTTGGGTTAGATATCGGTGGGGAGATAAATCGTTTATCTGATATTAAATTTGATCAAAATGGTACGGATATTTCGAAGGTTCTTAATTTCTGCTCGAACAATGCTGGTAAAATTCCGATTGATGCGGGAATTGTAATATCCGACGGTGTTTCGAATTCCGGTGAAGAACCGACAATGTTAAAGAGTTTTCCGCCTTTTCCGATATATACAATCGGAATCGGTGATAGTGCAACAGTTATGGATCCGGCGGTTATTGAATTGAAAATGCCGTCCATCAGTCGCAGCGGCGATAGCGTATCTGTTGAGGCGCGCGTAAAACCCTTTGGATATTCCGGGACGACGACAATTTCTTTGCGGCAGGATGGTCTGGTAGTTCAACGGAAAAAAATTCCGTTAATTCAGCAATCCCTGACTGAAAAGGTCGGTTTTACAATTGTTCCTGAAGAACCCGGGATTCATACATACACCGTTTCAATTGACACGAGTCAGGATCGTAATCCCTTGAATAATGCCCGGAGTACATTAATGCGGGTGTACAACGACAAAATCAGGTTCATAATAATTCAGGGTCGGAATAATTTTGAAAGCCGTTTTTTCAAATCGATTCTCGCATCGATTCCCGAGGTTGAAGTAATAACCGCAACCGCATATAACAATCGCTGGTATCATTTATCTGATACAGATCCCTTTAAACTGTCCTGGGATGCACTAGCCTTATTTGGTTTTCCCGGAGAAAGCGTAAATACCGAACAGATAAAAAAATTACAATCGAAAATCATTACTGACAGACCGGCGCTGTTCGTTCAATTATCGGGTGTTGCCAACATTGAACAATTGAATGGGCTTTTTCCGGATCCGCCACTGGCAAGCTATCAACCCTCGAATGCAGGCATATTGTCCGTTGAGACCCGGATTGCGGAGAATCAATCCCGCCATCCGGTGCTGATGAATCTTCTAGCTGAAAAGAATCTGAAGTCCGACTGGGCTAATTTGCCGCCCGTTGGAATGCCCTTTCAAAACATTGAACTGTCGCCGGACTTTCTTACAATTGTTGAAACGGCTGATAAAAATGCGCTGCCGATATTATCATTAAGCCAATCCTCCGGAAATCGCAGGGCATTACTGTGCGGATTGGACCTCTGGCGTTGGGACATGATGACTACGGAGGGGGATAATCATTACATTTATAAAAAATTGATGGTATCAATTGCAAAGTGGTTGACGGATACATTGAGCACGTCAAATCTGCAGTTTTCTCCGGATAAAGACATTTATTTAAAGGGAGAAATTGCAACAATAAGAGGGGTCGTCACAGATGTTACCGGTAAAGTAATTCCCAATGCGGTTATCAATGCCAGTTTGTATGATTCAGGGAACAATATTCTCGATTTTCTCATACAATGGAATGGAATCGAATATCAGGGTAAGGTACCATTGACAAAGGAAGGAGAGTATCGAATTACAATCAGCGCCAAAGCCGGCGATTTTGACCTCGGCGAATATCACCAGGATGTTAGAGTTTTACCGAACTCCGTTGAATTTCAACAAATTAAGCAAGATATTGCGGTCCTAAAAGGAATTGCAAACAGGACGGGAGGGACCTATTCCAATCTGGATCACTATGAATCAATCAAAGACAGAATAGACCTTCGTCCGGAGAAAATCGAACAATCTTTTCGCAAAAAACTCTGGCAATGGCCGGGGATATTTATATTATTACTATTGGTGCTAACTGTTGAATGGGTTGTTCGCCGCCGCAGCGGGTATCAATAAAAAACACTTGCGATTTTGCCGGGCGATGTTCAAATTTCCCGCATGCTTTCGACGGATAAAATGGAAGAGGCTAAATCAAAAAATTGAGATATAGATACAGTTTGTAGTTACTGTAAAAATCCAAAAAATCGTACAAATTATTTTAACCGGGAGAAAATTCTATGGAAAAGATTGCAATGATTGGCGTTGGATATGTCGGTTTGGTGTCGGGGACCGGTTTGGCGGATTTCGGCAATGAAGTCATTTGTGCAGACATTGATGAAGAAAAAATCAAGAAGTTGAAAAATGATGTCTTGCCGATTTATGAACCGGGACTCCTTGAGTTGGTTCAAAAGAACGTTAAGCAGGGCAGGCTGAGTTTTACCACAGATCTGGAGTATGCGATTAAGAACTCAAGAGTCATTTTTTCGGCTGTGCCAACTCCGTCCGCTGCAAATGGAGAAGTCGATCTTTCCTATGTGTTTAATGTTGTTGATAACATGGCCGATGTTATTGACAGTTATAAGATTATTGTGACCAAAAGCACTGTGGCGGTGGGTACCGGCGATAAGATCAAAGAACGTTTGCTGTCCCGGGGTGTTCCTGAAGATATGTTTGATATTGTGTCGAATCCCGAATTTCTGCGGGAAGGTTCGGCAGTCGGTGATTTTATGCGTCCTGACCGGGTTGTTCTGGGGACCAGTTCGGAAAAAGCTCTGAATATTATGAAAGATATTTATAAATCTTTGTATCTGATTGAAACGCCGATCGTGGCAACGGATGTCCGCACCGCCGAAATGATCAAGTATGCTTCGAATGCGTTTTTAGCGACGAAAATATCCTTTATCAACGAAGTGGCGAATGTTTGTGAAAAGGTGGGCGCAAACGTTCAGATGGTTGCCAAAGCGATGGGGCTTGACGGACGCATATCGCCAAAATTTCTCCATGCCGGGCCCGGATATGGCGGCTCTTGTTTTCCAAAAGATACGTTAGCGTTTACAAAAATTGCCGAACAGGTTGGTATGGAAGCGACAATTGTAAAAGCAGTTATCGATGTAAATCATCGGCAGAAAATAAGGATCGTTAAAAAATTACTGAATTTTGTACCGAAATTAAAAGGCAAGACAATTGGACTATTGGGATTAGCGTTTAAACCAAATA
>QNCV01000029.1 GCA_003645845.1 Fidelibacterota bacterium
AAAAAATTTAAACCCCTTCCCGAAAAGGAAGGGGTTTTTTTATAACCCGAAAAGGAGCATTTATGCGAAGTGACCAGGTAAAAAAAGGATTAGAAAGAGCGCCTCACCGGGCTCTGTTGAGAGCAACGGGGAAAAAATCGCAGGATTTTGACCGGCCGTTTATTGCCATTGCCAATTCCTACGTGGATATTGTGCCGGGCCATGTTTACCTCGACACCGTCGGTAAAATTGTTAAAGAAGCCGTATATGAGGCTGGCGGTTTACCCTTTGAATTCAACACAATTGCTGTTTGTGACGGCATTGCCATGGGACACATGGGAATGCGGTACAGTCTGGTGAGTCGTGAAATTATTGCCGACTCCGTAGAGACGATGTTGCGGGCTCATTGCTTTGACGCTCTCGTCTGTATACCGAATTGCGATAAAATAATTCCCGGAATGCTGATGGCGGCGGCACGAGTAAATATTCCGACTATTTTTGTTTCCGGCGGGCCCATGCGCGCCGGAAAAACATCGACCGGCAAAACCGTTGACCTTATCTCCGTGTTTGAAGGAATCGGCGCTTTCCAGGACGGGAAAATAACAGAAGCAGAACTGGATGATATTGAGGAGAACGCCTGTCCCGGTTGGGGAAGCTGTTCCGGGATGTTTACGGCTAATTCTATGAATTGCCTCTGCGAAGCGATTGGCATAGCTCTGCCGGGAAACGGTACAATCCTTGCCGAAGACGAACGGCGAAAGGAATTATATCGTCAGGCCGGCCTGCGGATTGTGGAAATGGTAAAAGAGGATTTGAAACCCTCGGAAATTATAACCCGCAAATCCATTGATAATGCTATGGCGCTGGACATGGCCATGGGCGGTTCGACAAATACGGTCTTGCATTCCCTGGCAATTGCTGCGGAAGCCGGGATTGATTATGATATCAAACGCATCGACGATCTTTCCAAAAAAGTGAAGAATATCTGTAAGGTTTCACCCTCCGGCAAATATCATATTGAAGATGTTGACCGCGCCGGCGGAATCAGCGCCATCCTGGAGGAAATTTCCCGCGAACCCGGGTTGATCGATGGTAATTGTATAACCGTAACCGGTAAGACATTATCTGAAAATATAAAGGACGTAAAAATAACAGATGAAACGGTGATTCACAGGCTGGAAAATGCCTATAGCAATACAGGAGGATTGGCGGTGCTCAGTGGAAATCTGGCTCCGGAAGGCAGTGTAGTGAAATATGCTGGTGTTGCCGAATCCATGCGTCGATTCGAAGGTCCGGCAGTGATTTTCGACAGTCAGGAGGCTGCCTGTAAAGGGATTCTGGCAGATAAAGTTAAAGCCGGCGATGTGGTGGTAATTCGTTACGAAGGCCCCAAGGGCGGCCCCGGTATGCAGGAGATGCTGTCACCCACATCATACATTATGGGAAAGGGACTCGGCGAATCCGTGGCATTGATTACCGACGGAAGGTTTTCCGGCGGAACGCGCGGCGCCTGCATCGGCCATATTGCCCCGGAAGCGGCAGCAGGCGGACCGATTGCGCTTTTGCAAAATGGCGACCGGATCAGAATCGACATTCCGGCGGGCAAAATAGAAGTATTGTTGAGCAACCGCGAGTTGGCAGAACGGAAAAAAACATGGCGCGCTCCCCGCCCACGAGTGGACTACGGTGTACTGGGGCGCTACGCCAAAATGGCCTCGTCTGCCAGCAACGGTGCGGTATTGAAAAATTAATCCTGATGAATAAATAAGAGGTTATTATGAATGGTGCGGAAATATTAATAGACGGATTAAGACGAGAAGGCGTTGACACTATCTTCGGGTATCCCGGCGGTGTTGTCATCCCGATCTTTGATGTTCTCTACTCCACAAAGAAAATCAGATTCTTATTAACACGGCATGAACAGGGCGCCACCCACGCGGCAGACGGTTATGCCCGGTCAACTGGCAAGGTAGGGGTCTGTCTCGTGACATCCGGTCCCGGGGCAACCAATACCATCACCGGCATTTCCACGGCTAAACTCGATTCGTCGCCGATTGTGGTGATTAGCGGCCAGGTGGCGACAGGCAATATCGGGACAGATGCATTTCAGGAAACCGATATGGTGGGGTTGACCCGCTCCATCTGCAAACATAATTATCTGGTAAAAGATGTCGCCGAATTACCGAAAACTATCAAAGAGGCGTTTTATATTGCCAGAACCGGAAGGCCGGGACCGGTATCCATTGATATTCCTGTTGACGTGTCAAACGCCAAATTAAGAAATTACAAATATCCGGAATCTGTGAATCTTCCGGGCTATAAACCGGTCAAAAAAGGAAACAATGGACAGGTAAAAAAACTGGCAGAAGCCATTGCCCGGTCCCAGAAACCACTGCTCTATACCGGCGGCGGCATTATCAGCGCCGAGGCGACGGCGGAATTACTACAGCTTATCCAAAAGACCAACATTCCGGTTGTGACGACACTGATGGGATTGGGGACGGTACCTTACGATCATCCTTGTTTTCTGGGAATGCCCGGGATGCATGGCCGGGTAGCCGCCAATAAAGCCCTGCTGGAATGTGATCTGCTGATCGGAATTGGTGTGCGCTTTGACGACCGGATCACCGGTCCGCGGCATACATTCGCCAGGCAGGCAACGGTGGCCCATATTGATATCGATCCGGCGGAAATCGGAAAAAATGTCAAAACCGATATTCCCATTGTCGGCGACGCCAAAACAGTTTTACGGCAACTGATTGAAAAAGTTAAACCGAGAACAAACAATTCCTGGAATGAACGTACGGAATTCTGGAAGGAAAAATATCCGCTAAAGTATAAAGACAGCGGAAATGAGCCAGTGAATCCGCAATATGTCATTGAACGGTTGAATTCATTAATCGATAAGGATGCTATTCTGGTCACCGATGTAGGCCAGAATCAGATGTGGTCGGCGCTTCACTATAACTATCGATATCCGCGGAAGTTTTTAAGCTCCGGAGGGCTGGGAACCATGGGCTTCGGTCTGCCGGCGGCGATGGGTGCTGCCTTCGGAAACCCGGATACCCAGGTGGTCTGTATTTCCGGTGACGGCGGCATCCAGATGAACATTCAGGAATTTGCCACCTGCGCCATCAACCGGATTCCGGTGAAAATCATTGTGCTGAATAACGCTTATTTGGGCATGGTCCGTCAATGGCAGGACTTATTTTGGAATAAGCGATATGCGCAAGTTTGTCTTCAGCGCGGCCCTGATTGCCCCGATGAATGCCATGGTTCTGACGAAAATTGTCCGACAAATTATCTGCCGGATTTGGTGAAAGTGGCCGAAGCCAACGGTATGACCGGATACCGGGCAAAGACCAAAACCGAAGTTGACGAGGTGTTGAAAAGGGGATTAGCCGAAGAAGGGCCGGTACTAATGGAATTCTTTGTGAACCGTGAAGAAAATGTGTTTCCCATGGTATCGGCCGGGAAACCTCTTAGCGACATGATGACGGGAGAATAATTATGATTGAAAAACATACAATTATTGTTACAGTAATAAACAGCGCCGGCGTTTTAGCCCGGGTGTCAGGCCTGTTGTCGCAGCGCGGCTACAATATTGAAAGCGCTATCGGCGCACCGACCGAAGACCCAAACATCTATAAGCTCAGCCTGGTGGTGGAAGAGACAGGCGAACATATTGAGCAGATTATTAAACAGCTGAACAAGCTGGTGGATACGGTCCGCGTAACGGATATTTCTCACAAGGATAATTATATTGTCCGGGAATACATCATCCTGAAAATTGAAGTCAATGAAAAAAAGCGCAGCGATTTTTTTGAATTGGCCAGAGTCTTCAAAGCGAATCTGATTGATGTTGCTACGGACCATGTTATCCTGGAACTGGCCGGGACGCCCAGAAAAGTCGATCGTTTTATCGAAATGGTGAAACCGTACGGCATCAAGGAATATATCCGCAGCGGCGAATTTGCAATGGCTGAATACCAAACACCCAAAAAAGGAGATAATAAAAATGGCGATTAAGATGTATTATGACAAAGATGCTGATCGGGAAGTACTAAAGGAGAAAACAATAGCGATTATCGGGTACGGAAGTCAGGGGCATGCCCAAGCCCAGAACCTGCGGGACAGCGGTTACACGGTGATTGTGGCGGATGTGAAAGGCAGCGATAATTACAAACTCGCCCAAAGTCACGGATTTGAGCCGATGTCTGCGGCCGAAGCAAGCGCCAGGGCCGATGTCATTCAGATTCTGGTTCCCGACGAACTGCAGAAACGGATTTATACCGATGAAATAAAACAGAACCTGACTCCGGGCAAGGCGCTGGTATTTTCCCACGGTTTTAATATACACTTCGGGCAGGTGGTTCCGCCGAACGATGTGGATGTCTACATGGTGGCGCCCAAAGGACCCGGCCACCTGGTTCGCAGGCAGTATGAGATTGGCGCCGGTGTACCGTCACTGATTGCCGTTTACCAGGATGCTACCGGAAAAGCCAAAGACCTGGCCCTGGCCCATGCCTGCGGGATCGGGGCCGGACGGGCAGGGATCATTGAAACGACATTCAAAGAAGAAACCGAAACCGATCTTTTCGGCGAACAGGCGGTTCTCTGCGGTGGTATTTCGGAATTGATTAAATCCGGTTTCCAAACCCTGGTTGAGGCCGGATACCAACCGGAAATCGCCTATTTCGAATGCCTGCATGAAATGAAACTCATTGTCGATCTGTTTTACGAAGGCGGCATCGCCGGAATGTACTACTCTGTGAGTGATACGGCGGAATACGGCGGCATGAGCCGGGGACCGCGACTGGTTAATGACGATGTAAAAAAGGAAATGAAAGCAATTCTCCGGGAAGTTCAGGACGGACGTTTTGCCAGGGAGTGGATTCTCGAAAATCAAGCCGGTCGCCCGACACTGAATGCCCTGCGCCGCGAACATGACGAACTGCTGATCGAAAAAACCGGCAAGCAGCTGCGCGGTATGATGGCCTGGCTGAAAAAAGGAAAATAATATGCACGGTTCAACGGTAAAATTATTCGACACGACTCTGCGGGACGGTTCCCAGAGTGAAAATATCTCATTCTCCCTGGAAGACAAGCTGCACATTGCCCGAAAGCTTGACGAGTTCGGCATCCAATATATCGAAGGCGGCTGGCCGGGTTCAAATCCCAAAGACGTTCTGTTTTTCAAGAAGGCGAAAGACATTAAGTTCAGACAGGCGAAGATCGTGGCTTTCGGATCGACGAAACATGCGAAGAATAAAGTCGATGAGGATCCGAATATTCTGGCATTGTTGGAAGCGGACACTCCGGCGGTATCGGTTTTCGGAAAAACCTGGGTGTTTCATGTTGAGAAAGCCCTGCGGGTGACAAAGCAGATGAACCTTGATATGATTCGGGAAAGCGTCGCATTTCTGAAGGCCAACGGCAAAGAGGTCATCTTCGATGCGGAACATTTTTTCGACGGTTATAAGGACGATCCCGAATACGCCCTGGAAACGCTGAAAGTGGCGGAAAAAGCCGGCGCCGATGTGCTGGTACTCTGCGACACCAACGGCGGCACACTGACAAATGAAATTTCGGAGATTGTCAAAACCGTTAAAATGAATGTATCTGCTCCCTTGGGAATTCACGCCCACAACGATTCGGGACTGGCCGTGGCAAACAGTCTGGCGGCTGTTCAGAATGGCTGCGTGCATGTGCAGGGAACCGTCAACGGCTATGGCGAGCGCTGCGGAAATGCGAATTTGTGTGCTGTTATTCCGAATCTGCAGTTGAAAGCCGGATATGCGTGTATTCCTCCGGAAAACATGTCTAAAATCACGGCTCTGTCTCATTATATCAGTGAAATTGCCAACCTGGTTCATCCCAACAACGCACCCTTTGTCGGCCAGAGCGCCTTTGCTCACAAGGGCGGCATTCATGTCAGCGCAGTGATGCGGGATTCCGCCAGTTATGAACATATCAAACCGGAAACAGTGGGAAATAAACGCCGGGTTTTGGTATCGGACCTTTCCGGTAAAAGCAATATTGTATTTAAATCCGACGAACTGGGCATTGATCTGGAATCCGACAAGGATAAAATCCCGGAAATCGTTCGGCAATTGAAACAGTTGGAACACGAAGGGTATGAGTTCGAAGCAGCCGAAGGTTCGCTGGAATTGCTGATTCAAAAATTGAAGAATAAATATAAAAACTATTTCAGTCTGCAGGGTTTTCGGATATTGATTGAAAAAAATGAATCCGACGAGATTCGCTCCGAAGCAACCGTTCGTATGATTGTGAACGACCGCATGGAACACACTGCTTCGGAAGGTGTTGGGCCGGTAAACGCCCTGGACAAAGCCCTGCGGAAAGCGCTGATCAACTTCTATCCTGAAATTGACAAAATGCACCTCTCGGATTACAAAGTCCGGGTCATAAATGCCAACGCCGCGACTTCCGCAAAAGTGAGGGTGCTGATCGAATCCAGCGACGAGAATAAAACCTGGAATACGGTGGGTGTTTCGGAAAACATCATCGAGGCCAGCTGGCAGGCGTTGACCGATTCTATCTCCTATTATTTAATGAAAAACCGCAACAGAAATACATAGGCGGGAATGATTATGGAAAAGCGAAAAATTATTATTTTCGACACAACTCTGCGGGACGGCGAACAGAGTCCCGGCGCTTCATTGACGGTAAATGAAAAACTGGTCATTGCTAATCAGCTTGCTCGTCTGGGCGTGGATGTAATCGAAGCGGGATTTCCCATCGCTTCGGAGGGTGATTTCGAGGCGGTAAAACTGGTGGCGCAAAATGTAAAAGGCCCTATCATTTGCGGATTGGCCAGAGCCAATGACGCCGATATAGACCGCTGCTGGGAAGCGGTGAAGTATTCCGAAAAGCCGCGGATACACACATTTATCGCCACATCCAAAGTTCACCGCGAGAAAAAATTACAGAAAAGCAAAGAGGAAATCATCAAGTTGGCTGTAAGAGCCGTCAAACGAGCCCGAAATTACTGCGATGATGTTGAGTTTTCGCCGGAAGACGCCGCCAGGACCAGTCTGGATTACATGTGCGATGTAGTCAAAGCGGTCATAGATGCCGGCGCCACGACAATCAATATTCCCGACACGGTGGGATATTCCGAACCATGGGAATTCGGAAAACGGATTAGTTATCTTTTCGAAAAGGTGCCGGAAGCGAAGAATGTCGTTGTCAGCGTACACTGTCATAACGATCTGGGCAATGCGGTGGCCAATTCACTGGCGGCTATAGCGGCAGGCGCCACCCAGGTGGAAGGCTGCATCAACGGCATCGGCGAGCGGGCCGGAAACGCCTCGCTGGAAGAGATTATCATGAATCTCGTAACCCGTAAAGATTATTTCAACGCCGAAGTGGATGTGAATACCAGAGAGATTTACCGGACCAGCCGCCTTGTATCCAATCTGACCGGAATCGACATTCAGCGTAATAAGGCGATTGTCGGAATAAACGCCTTTGCCCACGAAGCGGGCATCCATCAGCACGGAGTCCTGAAGAGCAAACAAACCTATGAGATCATGACCCCCGAGGAGGTCGGTTGGACCGGGGTCAATCTGGTTATCGGAAAGCATTCCGGGAAACATGCCGTCTCGGCGCTTCTCGAAGAAGAGGGTTTTCAATTAAATAAAGAAACGATTGTCCAAATAACCGATCGGGTAAAAGAATTGGCGGACAAGGAAAAGTCCGTGGAACGCGATGATGTCATTGCCATTGCCCGGGATATTACTCATCAACTGACGGAAGAGGAGCAATTTGTCAAACTGGAGGAATTTTCGGTGGTCACCGGGTCAAACATGACCCCCACGGCTTCGGTGAAATTACGGGTAAACGGCGAGGCGAAAATCGCCGCCGGAATCGGTGACGGACCGGTGGACGCGGTCAGCAACGCCATCTGGCAGATGGTGGACCCGTCGCTGAAACTTCAGGATTATCATTTGAAAGCCATTACCGGCGGCACCGATGCGCTGGCCGATGTTTCCATCAAACTGTCCGATGAAAGGTTCAATGTTTTTGTCGCCCGCGCCGTAGATGAGGACGTCATCAGCGCCAGCGCCAAGGCCATTATAAAAGGCATTAATAAAGCCTTGAACTATAAAGAAAAAATTCAGGCTCAGGGATAAAGGAGTAACCTTTGGGAAATACAATTACTGAAAAGATTTTAGCGGCCCATTGCAGCCGTGACAGTGTGAAACCCGGCGAATTAATCAACGCTGAGATCGATGTAATCATGTGTCACGATGTGACCACTACGCCGGCCATTGATATGCTGGCGGAGAAAGGTCTATCGAAAGTCGCCTATCCGGAACGGGTGGTTATAATGCCCGATCACTTTGTGCCGAATAAGGACATTAAATCGGCGGAAATGGTGGCCAGAATCCGGCGCTGGGCAAGAGAGCAGAACATTGAAAAGTTTTATGATTTGGGACGGCACGGCGTCTGTCATGCGCTGCTGCCGGAACAGGGACATGTGAAGCCGGGAACGACAATCATCTGCGGCGATAGCCACACCTCGACCCATGGTGCGCTGGGAGCATTCTCCACCGGTATCGGCAGCACCGACCTGGCGGCGGCATTGGCTACCGGCGAACTCTGGTTTAAGGTACCGGAAACAATGCTTTTTCGTTTGAGTGGAAAACTCGGTAAAGGCGTATATGCCAAGGACGTGATTCTGGAAATTATCAGGAGGATCGGCGTAGATGGAGCTCTTTATAAAACCATGGAATTTACCGGTGAATTGATTGAAGCCCTGTCCGTTGAAAGCCGAATGACCATCTGCAATATGGCCATTGAGGCCGGCGGAAAATCGGGTATCATCAATCCCGATCAAAAGACCACTGATTACGTCAAAGCCCGTACCGACGAACCCTTTGAAATCTACCAAAGCGATCCGGATGCGGAATACTGTCAGATTATCGAAATCGATGTCTCGAATCTCGAGCCGCTGGTGGCGTTCCCCCATCTGCCGAGTAACGGCCAACCGGTGTCGCAGATCCCTGACATTCCGGTGGATCAGGCCTACCTGGGGAGCTGTACCAACGGTCGAATTGAGGATTTGCGAGTGGCTGCCGAAATTCTGAAAGGCAAAAAGGTCGCCCGGAACACCCGGATGATTGTTGTGCCCGCAACCACGGAAATCTGGAAACAGGCAAACCGGGAGGGTCTGCTGGATATATTTATGAATGCCGGAGCAACTGTTTCCACGCCCACCTGCGGCGCCTGTCTCGGCGGTCACATGGGTATCCTGGCGGCAGGCGAACGCTGTATCAGTTCCACAAACCGCAATTTCGTCGGACGCATGGGCAGTCCGAAATCGGAAGTCTATCTCGGCAGCCCGGCGACTGTTGCCGCTTCGGCAGTAGAGGGAAAAATCGCTGACCCGCGGAAATATTTACAGGAGAAACCATGACAGGAAAAGCGCATTGTTATCAACGTGACCATATCAATACCGACGAGATCATTCCTGCCCGCTATCTGAATATGGACAAAGAGGCCGATCTGGCGAAACATGCCATGGAAGATATTGACACCGATTTTGTCAGGCGGGTCAAAGAGGGTGACGTAATTGTTGCCGGCGTGGATTTCGGCTGCGGCAGTTCCCGGGAACACGCCGTCTGGGCTCTACGGGGGGCGGGCGTCAGGGCGGTCATTGCCGACACCTTTGCCCGGATATTTTACCGGAATTGCATCAATAACGGTTTTATCGCCATTGAATGCAGAGGG
Source organism: Fidelibacterota bacterium (assembly GCA_003645845.1). Lineage (GTDB taxonomy): Bacteria > Fidelibacterota > UBA2242 > UBA2242 > UBA2242 > B118-G9. Next base: position 9,739 of record QNCV01000029.1, read on the forward strand.
ATAAGTCAAAAGGTCGCGACCGGCGACAACCTGGAGATTGATGTTGAAAAAGGGATCATAAAGAATCTGACAAAAAATGAACGGTATGAATTTCCGGCGATCCCGGATTTTGCCCGGGATATCATCGACGCCGGCGGATTACTGGATTATATATCAAGAAAGGTGAAATAGCGATGTCTGTGAAGAAAATTGCGGTCCTGGCCGGTGACGGTATCGGACCGGAAGTAATGCAGGAAGCCGTCAAAGTACTGGATGCCGTTCAGTCGAAGTACAATGTGAAATTTGAATACAAACATGCTCTTGTCGGCGGGGCGGCCTGGGATGATTTTCACTCTCATTTGCCCGAAGAGACCCTGAATATCTGTCGTGAGTCCGATGCGATTTTATTTGGATCCGTGGGCGGTCCGGTTCGTGAACAGGATACCGATAAATGGTGCGGTGTTGAGGTGAATTCGCTGCTGGGCTTAAGGAAAGAGTTTGGATTGTACGCCAATCTGCGACCGGCGAAACTTTATCCGGCGCTGGCCTTTGCGTCGCCGTTGCGAAGCGATATCAGCAGTAAAGGCTTTGATATTCTGGTTGTGCGGGAACTCACCGGCGGTATCTATTTCGGTCGGCCGAAAGGCAGAAGCGGTGCCGGGGAGACGGAAACCGCTTTCGACACCATGATTTATTCAAGGGCAGAAATACGGCGCATCGCCCGGGTGGCTTTCGATACTGCCCGGAAGCGTCGGAACAAAGTAACCTCAATCGACAAGGCCAATGTTCTGACCACAATGGTCTTCTGGCGCCAGGTGGTTGAAGAAATCGCCGGAGAGTATCCCGATGTGGAATATGAACCCATGTATGTGGATAACGCCGCCATGCAGCTGACAAAGAATCCGCAACAGTTTGATGTCATGCTCTGCGGGAATATGTTCGGGGATATTCTTTCCGATGAAGCCGCCGCACTGACCGGAAGCCTGGGCATGCTGCCAAGCGCCAGTCTTGCGGACGGAAGTTTCGGCATGTATGAACCGGGCGGCGGATCGGCTCCGGACATTGCCGGGAAGGGGATTGCCAATCCCATTGCCCAGATTCTCAGCGCCGCAATGATGCTGCGTTATTCCTTTAATATGGCGGCTGCGGCCGAATCGATTGAAAATGCCGTGGAAGATGTCCTGAATGACGATTACCGCACGGGTGATATCTGGCAGCATGGCAGTAAGAGAGTCGGGACTGCGGAAATGGGAGATAGGATTCTGAAACGTTTGGAATCCTGATTACGAAGTAAATCGGATCGCTGCAAGGCGGATTTTAATAAACATAAAATGATGACTGCCATCAGAGAAAGGTGCGAGATGGAATATAGAATCGTTACGAATGTCTTTTATCCGAAATTTGCCGGGCGGATCGCCGGGCTGAGAAAGATTCTGAAACGACCCCTTACGCTTACCGAAAAAATTCTTTTTTCCCACCTTGATAATCCGGTTTCGGTTAGGAGTATCAGCCGCCAAAAAAGCTACATTGACCTTAATCCCGACCGGGTTGCCATGCAGGACGCCACCGGACAGATGGCGCTGCTTCAATTTATTAATTCCGGAATGCAACGTGTGTGTGTCCCCACCACTATTCACTGTGATCACCTCATTAGCGCAAAATACGGCGCGGAAGAAGATACGTGCCGGGCTCTCCGGGAAAATGAGGAAGTCTATGCTTTTCTGAAAGCCGCAGCGGCAAAATTCGGAATCGGTTTCTGGGAACCGGGTAGCGGTATTATTCACCAGATTGTCCTGGAAAATTATGCCTTTCCCGGCGGCTTGATGATAGGTACCGATTCACATACTCCGACTGCCGGAGGACTGGGTATGTTCGGTGTTGGTGTCGGTGGCGCCGATGCGGTGGATGTGATGACCGGTCTGAGTTGGGAATTGAAGATGCCCTCAATTATCGGAGTTGAATTGGTAGGTCGGCTGGAAGGGTGGACTTCTGCGAAAGATGTGATTCTGAAGCTGGCGGGTATTATCGGTGCAAAAGGGGCGACAGATGCTGTGATTGAGTATTTCGGCGCCGGCACGCAAAACATCTCCTGTACCGGCAAGGCAACTATCTGCAATATGGGCGCCGAACTGGGCGCCACCGCTTCGGTCTTTCCCTATGACGATCGCATGAAGGATTTTCTGATCTGTACCGGTCGTGAAAAGTTGATTTCTGCCATTAATAATGTGGCGCCTGAATTATACGCCGATCCCGCCGTTTATACAAGTCCGGAAAACTTCTATGACCGTGTAATCCGGTTGGATTTGAATACACTTGAGCCCTATATCAACGGACCGTTTTCGCCGGATATTGCCGTACCTTTGTCGGAATTCGCCGCCTACATTGATAAAAATGGCTATCCCGCCCGCTTATCGGCAGGATTGATCGGTTCCTGTACCAATTCCTCTTATGAAGACATGTCCCGGGCAGCATCCGTAGCGCGGCAGGCGAACCGGGCAAAGATCGCAGCACAATCCGGGCTTTTCATCAATCCGGGGTCCGAAAAGGTCCGGCAGGTCTGTGACAGAACCGGTCTGCTGGAGGAGTTTCATCGGTTCGGAGCGGTTCTGCTGGCTAATGCATGCGGTCCCTGTATCGGGCAGTGGCAGCGCTCTGAGCTTTCACCCGGGCAGGCGAATTCCATCATTAATAGCTATAACCGCAATTTTGCCGGACGCAACGACGGAAATCCCAACACCTGCGCTTTTCTCGCTTCACCGGAAATTGTAACCGCAATGGCGCTGGCCGGCGATTTGCATTTTAATCCGTTGACCGATTTTCTGGAAAACAGTGACGGACAGAAAATACGGCTCAAACCGCCAACAGGTGCAGAATTGCCCGAAATCCAAGACTCCCGCACTCCGCGCCGGGATGCAGGTCCCGGTGATCCAACGGTAAAAATCGATATAAGAGCCGACTCCGAGCGTCTGCAGCTGTTGCAACCCTTTCCCGAATGGGACGGAAAGTCACTGTACGGCCTTGAATTATTAGTGAAAGTCAGGGGAAAATGTACCACCGATCATATCTCCCCGGCGGGAAAATGGCTGAAATATCGCGGACATCTGGATCGCATTTCCGATAATCTGCTGGCGGGAGCCCAAAATGCTTTTTTTACCGGGAAGGGCAAAACACTAAACCGTTTCACCGGTGAATATGCACCAATTGCCGAAGTTGCCCGAACATATCAGGCACAGGACAAACGGCTGGTTGTCGTCGCGGAAGATAATTACGGCGAGGGCTCTTCCCGCGAGCATGCGGCAATGGAACCTCGTTATCTGGGTGTCGTGATAATTATTGCCAAATCTTTCGCCAGAATTCATGAAACTAATCTGAAAAAACAGGGGGTCCTGGCGGTGACATTCGAAAATCCCACCGATTACGATTATATTCGGGAAGATGATCGGATGGATGTCCCCGATCTGGAAAAATTTTCACCGGGTTCATCGCTGACTCTGCTTCTGAAGCACCAAGACGGCAGCCGGCAGACCATCCGGCTCCGGCATAGCTATAACCACCAGCAGATTCAGTGGTTCAAAGCCGGCAGCGCGATGAATTTTATCCGTAAACAGAAAGAACAGAATTATGCCCGAACAACTTTTAAACAGTAAAAATGGTAAAATACATACGCCCGCCTTCCCGGTTATTCCTTATATCGAGGGAGACGGAATCGGAGCCGAGATTACCCGTCCGACGCTGGAGCTTATTGATTGCGCCGTTCGGAAGGCCTATAACGGTCAGCGTAAAATTCAGTGGTTCGAGGTATTTGCCGGTGATAAAGCGTACCGGCGCACCGGTGAATGGCTGCCGGCAGAAACCGTGGAGGCGATCGAAAAACATCTGGTGGCTCTGAAAGGTCCGTTGAAAACGCCGGTAGGCGGTGGTATCCGCTCGTTGAATGTGGCGCTGCGCCGGCAACTCGATCTATATGCCTGTGTCCGTCCGGTGCGCTGGTTTCAGGGGATTGAAGCGCCGTTAAAAGAGCCCCATCTCGTTGATCTGGTTATTTTCCGTGAGAATACGGAAGATGTCTATTGCGGAATCGAATTTATGCGGGGTGCGGCGGACACTGCAAAAATTGAACAATTTCTGATGAATGAGATGCATGTTTACACACTGCCCTTTCCCGGCGACAGTTCCTACGGTATTAAACCGGTCTCAAAAACCGGTTCGCAGCGACTGATCCGGGCGGCAATGCGGTATGCGATAGAACATCGGCGCCCGTCGCTGACACTGGTGCATAAGGGCAATATCATGAAATTCACCGAAGGGGCGTTTCGCAACTGGGGTTTTGAACTGATTGAAAAGGAATTTCAGAAAGAGTGTTATATTGAAAAACGTATCAATCAGCCACCGAATTGCGGAAAAATCTATATCCGGGAAAGGATTGCAGATGCCTTTTTTCAGGATATGCTGCTGAATCCAACCCGCCATTCCGTAGTTGCGACACTAAATCTGAACGGTGATTACATTTCAGATATGGCTGCTGCGATGGTGGGAGGCGTCGGCATTGCACCGGGCGGCAATATTAATTTTGAAAAGGGAACTGCGATTTTCGAAGCAACCCACGGAACGGCGCCCGATATTGCCGGTCAGAATAAGGCCAATCCGACCTCTCTGGTTATGTCTGGAAAAATGCTGCTCCAACATATCGGATGGCACAGAGCGGCAACATTAATCGAACAATCCGTTGAAAGTCTATTTCGTGAAAGAACCGGAACCGCCGATCTGTTTGCACAGACACCCGGCGCCCGGATTGTCGGTACGACGGAATTCGCAGAGCGGCTTCGGTTTGCAATTGAAAATATTGACTGATTGAATGAGTACCTGGAGTTTACTATGAAAAATCAAAAAATGTTACAGATGATTAGTACCAAGATGAAAAACGCCTGTCAGATTGAACCCGGACTTTTTGATAAATACAATGTCAAACGGGGTTTGCGCAACCGGGATCATACCGGTGTACTGGTGGGCTTAACCAATATCGGTGATGTGGTAGGATACCAACGAAAAAACGAACAGATTGTACCCTGCGAAGGCAATCTGTTATATAGGGGGTATTCTTTGGCCCAGCTGGTCTCCGGATTCCAGCGTGACCGGCGACACGGATTTGAGGAAATATGCTACCTGCTATTGGCGGGTGAATTGCCCGGAAAGGATGAATTGCGCTGTTTTTCCGAATATCTGGCAGAGCTGCGTGATTTGCCGGAGAATTTTACTCATAGCACAATCCTAACCATAGTAGGACAGGATTTAATGAATATGATTGCGCGGGCGGTGCTGGTG
>QNCV01000030.1 GCA_003645845.1 Fidelibacterota bacterium
ACGGTCGGTGCCGGCGTCGTAACCGAAATCTTGGAGTAGTTACAAAGGATTAGACAATGCGTGATATTATTATTCTGGAATGTACTGAATGTAAACGTCGAAACTACACGACTGATAAAAACAAGAGACTCCATCCGTCGCGCGTCGAGTATAAAAAATACTGTCGCTGGTGTAAAAAGCATACCGTACATAAGGAAACCAGATAAATGGTATTACAGGTGAGTAGCTCAATTGGCAGAGCACTGGTCTCCAAAACCAGGGGTTGCGGGTTCGATTCCTGCCTCACCTGCTATGAAGGAAGTCGCTTGCAAGTTTACCGGATTGGTCTAATGATAGGGGAATCGGATGATGTTTAAAAAAATAGCGGACTTTATTGACGGTGTAGTTTTTGAAATGAAAAAGGTATCCTGGCCGACCTGGCAGGAGTTGAAAGGTTCGACGACGGTGGTGCTGATGTTGTCATTGGTTCTGGCTGTGTTTTTATTTATTGTTGATGTCGTTTTGACCAAACTTGTCCATATAATACTGTAGAGTTATTATGAACTGGTATGTTTTAAAGTGTTACTCGGGTAAAGAAAAAAAGGTCAGAGAAGCGATTCTCCTGGAGGCGGAACGAGCCGGAATGAAGGATATGATTACAGAAGTTCTGGTGCCGTCAGAAAATATCATGGAGATGCGCGAAGGAAAGAAGCGGGTTCGAAATAAGGTCTTTTTCCCCGGTTATATCCTCGTTCAGATGGAGATAACCAAAGAGTCTCAGTATCTGGTTGAAAATATTCCCGGCGTCATGTCTTTTGTTGGTGCAAAGGGTAAACCTTTGCCATTAAAACCCGAGGAAATACGACGGGTGATGGGTGAAGTGGAAAAGAAAGACGGCCGGGAAGGCATGGCGACACCGTTTAAAATGGGTGATCCGGTAAAGGTTGTTGACGGACCATTCGTCGATTTTCGTGGTGTGGTTCAGGAAATCAATGATGATAAGCAGAAGTTAAAAGTGATGGTTAGTATTTTTGGCCGTCCGACCCCCGTGGAATTGGATTATCTACAGGTTGAATTAGAGAAATAGGTGAAATTATGGCAAAAAAGGTAGTTGGATTAATAAAATTACATATCGAAGCCGGTAAGGCAAATCCGTCACCGCCTGTTGGTCCGGCACTGGGTCAGCACAGCGTTAATATCATGGAATTTTGTAAGGCGTTTAATGCCAGAACCCAGGATAAAATGGGTTTGATTATTCCGGTTGTGATTACGGTATATGCCGATCGGTCATTCACATTCATCACGAAAACGCCGCCGGCAGCGGTTTTAATTAAAAAAGCCGCGAAGTTACCGAAAGGTTCAGGAGAGCCGAATAAAACTAAAGTCGGCTCAATTACGATGGCGCAGGTCAGGGAAATTGCCGAAATGAAAATGCCAGACCTGAATGCACATACCATCGAAAGTGCGATGAAAATGGTAAAAGGAACCGCCCGAAGTATGGGCATATTGATTAAAGAATAGAGGATTCAGTTATATGAAAGTCTCGAAAAGGGTAGCTAATAATCTTAAACAGGTCGATCGCAAAAAAGACTATTCCATCGAAGAAGCCATAGATCTCTTGAAAAATCTGGAAGGGACAAAGTTTGACGAGACCTTTGAAGCTCATGTCAATCTGGGAGTCGATCCGCGCCATGCCGATCAAAATATTCGGGGCACTGTTTCTTATCCCCACGGTACCGGCCGGAAAGTTCGGGTCTTGGTATTGACGAAGTCAAAAATCGATGAGGCGGAGAAAGCCGGTGCCGATTATGTTGGACTGGAAGAGTATGTAGAGAAAATCCAGAACGGCTGGTCCGATGTGGATGTAGTCATTGCAACTCCCGATGTCATGGGGCAGGTGGGAAAACTTGGTCGGATTCTGGGGCCGAAAGGCCTGATGCCGAATCCGAAAACCGGTACGGTTACAATGGATGTCGGAGCCGCTGTCAAAGAGGTTAAATCCGGGCGCATTGAAATTCGCGTTGATAAACACGGTATAATTCATTCCCCGGTTGGAAAAAAATCCTTTCCCAAGGAGAATCTGATTGACAATGTCAAAACGTTGGTTAGCACACTGATGCGAATGCGTCCGGCAACCGCCAAGGGTGTTTATTTCAAAAAAATTACACTGAGTACGACAATGGGGCCTGGTGTGCGCGTTGATAAATCTACCCTAACGCAATAGAAACGGATTGAGGAGACATCATGCCAAATGCAAAAAATCTGAAAATAGTTGAAGAGGTCAGTGAAAAATTCTCCAATGCGAGAGGGATCTTCTTTACGAATTACAAAGGTATGACAGTCGAGCAGATCAACAATCTGCGTCGGGAACTGCATGCCGCTAATGTCGAATACAAGGTAGCCAAGAAGACGCTGTCACGGATTGCCGCAAAAAATGCCGGATTTGAATCGATTGATGAACTGATGGACGGTCAGACGGGTATTGCTTTCAGTTATGACGATCCGTCTTCACCCGGTAAGATTATATCGGAGTATATCAAAAAGAATAAACTTGATAACCTGAATATTACCGGATGTATTTTTGAAAGAGAGATTTTTGGCGCGGATAAAGTCGGCGCGATCATTAGTTTGCCAAGCAAGGATGAATTATTGTCCTCGTTGGTTGGGACTTTAGCGGCGCCAATGAGTAATCTCGTGGCTACTCTGCGTGGCTCAATGAGTCAACTTGTTGGGGTGTTGAAGTCATTAAGTGAAAAGAAATAAGAAAATAGTTTGCAGTAAAAGGAGGAAACTTAGACATGGCAGACATTACAAGAGCAGATGTTCTTGCATACCTGGAAAAAGCCAATATGCTGGAGGTTTCTGAATTAATTAAAGAAATTGAAGAAAAGTTTGATGTTAAAGCCGCTGCGCCGGTTGCAATTGCAGCTGCCGCCCCTGCCGCTGATGCACCAGCTGAAGAAGAAAAGACCGAATTTGATGTTATTCTGAAAGAGGTCGGAGCCCAGAAGATTAACGTGATTAAAGTTGTCCGGGCTGCTACGAGTCTTGGTCTGAAAGAAGCCAAGGACCTTGTTGATGGAGCACCGAATCCTGTTAAAGAGGGCGTTACGAAAGAAGAAGCTGAAGATCTGAAAAAACAGTTGGAAGAAGCCGGCGCGACCGTTGAGGTTAAATAATTCTTCCGGATATCTTCAGTTTTGAATGTTTGCGCCTCAAAAAACTGAAATAAATATCCCCATGATTACATGGGGATATTCTAACGTGAGAAGGAGGAATACTCTTGAGTAAATCTCCATTGAAAACTGCTCAAAGACAAACCTTTTCCAAAATTACTTCAGTAAAGGATATGCCAAATCTATTGGCTATTCAACTGGATTCGTTTGAGGAATTTTTACAGAAGGATATGGAGCCGACTAAGCGAGAGAATAAGGGTCTCGAGTCTGCATTCCGGAATATATTCCCTGTTGAGGATTCTCATGGTAACTATATTTTAGAATATAAATACTATACCATCGGTGAACCACGCTATACTATCAAAGAGTGCCTTGAACGCGGTGTCAGTTATACCGTTCCTCTGAAAGTACGTCTTATTCTGCATGTCAGTGAAGAGGGCGGGGAAAAAGGTGAATATTCGGCCGGTATCGAACAGGATATCTTCTTTGGCAATGTGCCCTATATGACCGATAAGGGAACCTTTATCATCAACGGTGCCGAGCGGGTTATCGTCAGTCAGCTGCAACGCTCACCGGGTGTATTTTTTGATGAAGGTGTGCATACGAATGGTATGAAAATTTATACTGCCAGGGTAATTCCGTTTCGCGGTTCCTGGGTCGATTTTGTGATTGATACTCGTGATGTCCTCAATGCGATTATTGATCGTCGCCGGAAATTTCCGGCCACCGTTCTGTTAAGAGCTTTCGGTTTTCCGACCAATGAGGATATACTGAAGCTCTTTGGTGTGGGTGAAATGGTCGATATCAAAACATCACCCAGGGATGCTCTCGGAAAAGTGCTGGCGGAAAGCGTGGTCGATCCGGAGACCGGTGAGGTTGTCATTGAGGTGAAAAATATTGTCGAGGTCGATAAGGATATCATCAAAACATGTAAAGATCACAATGTGGAATCGCTGCTTGTTTTGACGACGGATGACGATATCGAAAAATCGGTTTTCATCAATACATTGCGTAAAGATTCGGCGACCAGCGATGAAGAATCAGCCCTGATGTTCCTGTACCGTAATCTTAGAACCGGTGAGCCACCGAATCTTGAAACGGCAAAGAAATTTGTCGAGCGCCTGTTTTTCAGCCCGAAAAAGTACGATTTGGGACAGGTGGGGCGTTATCGCATCAATAAGAAATTTAATCTGAATGTTCCTCTTGAGAATACGGTTCTGACCAGAGAAGATATCATTGAAATTATGAAGCATATTATCCAGATGCGAAAGGGCAAACTTGGTCCCGATGACATCGATCATCTGGGTAACCGTCGAGTCAGGACAACCGGGGAGCAATTGACCAATCAGTTTAATCTGGCTTTTACCCGGATGGCGCGGACCATTAAAGAACGAATGAATCTAAGGGAATCCGAAAATCTGACGCCCCAGGATTTGATCAATTCACGCATTGTTACCTCGGTGGTGAATTCCTTTTTTGGAACCAGTCAGTTGTCTCAGTTTATGGACCAGACCAATCCGTTGGCGGAGATTACTCACAAACGGCGTGTGTCGGCTCTGGGACCGGGAGGTTTGACCAGGGAGCGGGCCGGATTCGAGGTTCGTGATGTTCATTATACCCACTATGGACGACTCTGTCCGATTGAAACGCCGGAAGGTCCGAATATCGGATTGATTTCGTCGCTGTCTACTTATGCTTATGTAAATCATCTCGGATTTATTGAAACCCCTTACCGGGTGGTGGATGTGAAAAATAGTGATGTTTTTGTGACATCCAAGGTTGAATATCTCTCCGCTGATGATGAAGATCGGGCATTGATTGCCCAGGCCAATGCACCTTTGGATGAGAAAAACCGTTTTATAAGAGATCGTGTGCGGGCAAGAATCCGGGGTGAGTTTCCGATGGTGGAACCCCAGGAGCTTAAGTACATGGATGTCTCACCGAATCAGATCGTATCGGTTTCGGCGGCTCTGATCCCATTCCTGGAACATGACGATGCAAACCGGGCTCTGATGGGTTCAAACATGCAGCGTCAATCGGTGCCGTTGCTCAAACCGGAACGACCGATTGTCGGTACAGGTATGGAACGAATCGTTGCAAAGGATTCACGAACCACTGTGGTTTCTCCCATTGACGGCGTTATCGAAGAGGTTTGTGCCGATTATGTGATTATTTCGTCAAATAAGAAAAATGATTACGTCCTTGACGAAAGTACCCGGAAAGTCAAAATTGAATTTGCAAAATTCCAGCGTACCAATCAGGATACCTCAATTAATCAGAAACCGCTGGTACGTGAAGGTGATAGGGTTAAGAAAGGTGATGTTATAGCCGATGGTTGTGCTTCGGATCAGGGAGAACTGGCGCTGGGGCGCAATGTTCTTGTGGCTTTTATGCCCTGGCGAGGGTACAACTTTGAAGATGCGATTATCTTAAGTGACCGTCTGGTCAGGGATGATGTTTATACTTCGGTGCATATCAAGGAGTTTGAACTCGAGGTTAGGGATACGAAGCGGGGAAATGAAGAACTGACCCGTGAAATTCCCAATGTCAGTGAAGAATCTACTAAGAATCTGAATGCCAACGGGATTATCCGGGTTGGCGCGGAAGTAGTGCCGAATGATATCCTGATCGGAAAAGTGACACCGAAAGGTGAAACGGACCCCACTCCGGAAGAGAAATTGCTGCGGGCAATCTTCGGTGAAAAAGCCAGTGATGTCAAAGATGCATCCAAACGGGCTGACACCGGAATTAAGGGAGTTGCAGTTGATACGAAACTCTTTCAGCGGAAAGGGAAAACCAGTCGGGCCGAGGAAAAACGGCGAATTGAGGAGGAGACCAACAAGAGTCTTCAAAAACACCAGATTCTTCGGGAACGCCGGAACGCACTGTTAATCAAGTTGTTAAGTGGTAAAACGGCTGCTTCTATTAAAGATATTCTCGGAACAACCACGGTTGTCAGAGCCGGCACAAAATTCACCGAAAAACTGTTTGAGACCCTGGATTTTGATAACCTAAGTATCGAAGGAGACTGGGTCAAAGATGAAAAGATCAATGGGAAAATCAGAGCGATCTACAGAGATTATAATATACTTTCCCTGAAAATTGACGAAGAACTGGAAAACGAAATCTATAAAATCAAGGTAGGCGATGACCTGCAACCCGGCGTTCTCCAGCTGGCAAAGGTATATGTTGCCAATAAACGCAAAGTTCAGGTTGGTGACAAAATGGCCGGACGTCATGGCAACAAAGGTGTCGTTTCCATTATTGTTCCTCAGGAAGACATGCCCTTCCTGGATGACGGAACACCGATTGACATTATTCTGAATCCCCTGGGTGTGCCGTCCCGTATGAATCTCGGTCAGCTATATGAAACCATGCTTGGCTGGGCAGGAAAAAAACTGGGAGTTTATTATGAAACACCGGTTTTTAACGGAGCCACTCCCGAAGAAGTTATCGCCGAGATGAAAAAAGCCGGTTTACCGGAAACCGGTAAAACCACACTCTATGATGGTATGACCGGTGAACCCTTTGATGAGGAGGTAACGGTTGGTTACATCTATATGATGAAACTGTCTCATCTTGTTGAGGACAAAATGCACGCCCGTTCGACCGGTCCCTATTCGCTGGTGACGCAGCAGCCGCTCGGAGGAAAAGCCCAGTTTGGTGGGCAGCGTTTTGGCGAAATGGAAGTCTGGGCGCTCGAAGCCTATGGCGCGGCCTATACGCTGCAGGAAGTTCTGACGATCAAGTCTGACGATGTGGAAGGACGTTCAAAGGTGTATAATGCAATTGTAAAAGGTGAAAATTTCTCCGATTTCGGCGTGCCGGAATCTTTCAATGTATTATTGAAGGAATTACAGGGCCTTTGCATAGAAATGGATCTAAATTAGCCCCTTATAAGGGACTGGAGGTATCGAAATACAAATGAGTTTTACTAAACCTTTTAGTCAAAGTCATGAATTTGAGAGCATTACAATTCATCTCTCTTCTCCAGAAGCAATACTGACCCGTTCTCATGGTGAAGTACTCAAGCCTGAGACGATTAACTATCGCTCCTACAAACCGGAAAAGGACGGACTGTTTTGTGAAAAAATATTCGGTCCGGTCAAGGACTGGGAATGTCACTGTGGGAAGTATAAACGGATTCGGTATAAAGGGATAATTTGTGATCGGTGCGGTGTGGAAGTCGCCCGGAAAAAAGTGCGACGCGAACGCATGGGACATATTACCCTTGCGGTACCGGTTGTTCATATCTGGTTTCTGCGTTCGATTCCCAGTAAACTCTATTACTTGTTAGACATTAAGACGAAAAATCTCGAAGAGATTGTCTATTATGAGAAATACGTGGTTTTAAACCAGGGCGGATCGGATTTACCCTATAAATCGGTGATATCGGAAGAGGAGTATTTCGAAAATATGATGAAATACGGTCCGAAAACCGAACTCTTCGATGAAGAAGAGGCCCAAAACTATTTTATTGCAAAAACCGGTGGTGAAGCTATCCGCGAGCTGCTTCAGAAGGTTGATGTCGAGGTTCTTGTCAGAGACCTGAAAAAAGAACTTAAAACGAAAAAATCGGCCACCCAAAAAACCGAAATTCTAAAGCGATTAAAAGTCGTTCGGGCTTTCCAGGCCGGCGAAGGGAAACCTGTCAATAAGCCGGAATGGATGGTGGTTACGGTTCTGCCGGTTATTCCGCCGGATTTGCGACCGCTGGTACCCCTTGAAGGTGGTCGGTTTGCAGCGAGTGATCTGAACGATCTTTATCGCCGGGTAATAATCCGGAACAATCGTCTGAAACAGCTGATTGAAATCAAAGCGCCCGACGTTATTCTCCGGAACGAGAAACGGATGCTGCAGGAAGCCGTGGACTCCCTTTTCGATAACAGTCGCCGCAGAACCGAAGTGCGCAGCGGAACCCGCCGGCCATTGAAAAGACTTAGTGATATGCTGAAAGGCAAAGAGGGACGTTTTCGTCAGAATCTGCTGGGAAAACGGGTTGATTATAGTGGTCGGTCGGTGATTGTTGTTGGTCCGACGTTGCAGCTGAATCAGTGTGGTTTGCCGAAAGAAATGGCGATAGAATTATTTAAGCCGCATATCATTCATCAATTGATCCGGCGACGTCTTGCCAAAACGCCCAAATCCGCAAAAACGATGGTTGAGCGGAAGGATGCGGAAGTCTACAGGGTTCTGGAGTATGTTGTTAAAGACCATCCGGTGTTATTGAACCGTGCTCCGACTCTGCACCGTCTTGGTATTCAGGCTTTCCAACCGGTACTGATCAACGGCAAGGCTATTCAGATCCACCCATTGGTTTGCGCCGCATTCAATGCCGACTTTGACGGCGATCAGATGGCCGTGCATGTGCCTCTGTCATTTGAAGCCCAGATGGAATGCCGGATTCTGGCCCTTTCCAGTCATAATATCCTCCACCCTGCTCATGGTCATCCCATTGCCATTCCGTCTCAGGATATGGTTCTGGGGGTATATTACATTACCCGTCAGAAAGATGGCGCCAAGGGTGAAGGCATGATCTTCAGTTCGATTGACGAGGCTGTCATTGCCTTTGAAAATGGTCAGGTTGATATTCATGCCAAAGTTAAAATCCGAGTCGATGGCAAACTGATTGAAACGACGCCCGGTCGTGCATTGTTCAACAGAATCTTGCCAAAAGGAATCGGCTATATTAACGAACTTATCAGCAAGAAAACGATTGAGAGAATTGTCGGGATGTCTTTTCAGGAAGCCGGTAATTATGAAACCGTTAAATTTCTGGATAATTTGAAAGACCTCGGATTCAAATTTGCCACTCAATCGGGTGTATCTATTTCCATTTCCGATGTGTTAATCCCACCGGAGAAGGATGCAATTCTGAAAGATTCCTTTGCCAAGGTCGAAGATATTCAGCGAAAATTCAATAATGGAATTCTTACCGAAGGTGAACGCTATAATAAAGTCATTGACAACTGGACCCATACCACGAATGCACTTTCGCAAGTGATGATTGAGCATATGGCTTCTGATCGTCAGGGATTCAATCCGGTGTATATGATGGCTGACTCGGGAGCCCGCGGTAGTAGCGAGCAGATTAAACAGCTTGCCGCTATGCGCGGTCTGATGGCTAAGCCACAAAAAGCGATGACCGGACAGGTTGGGGAGATTATCGAGACACCAATTACGTCAAACTTTAAAGAGGGATTGACGGTGTTGGAATATTTTATTTCAACCCACGGTGCCCGTAAAGGCTTGGCGGATACCGCCCTGAAGACTGCTGATGCCGGATATCTTACTCGTCGTCTTGTCGATGTGGCCCAGGATGTAGTTATTTCTGAAGAAGACTGCGGAACAATTAACGGTATCGAAATCACCGCATTGAAAAAAGAAGAGAATATCATTGAAAATTTGGCCGATCGTATTGTCGGAAGAGTGGCTCAGGAAGATGTTTACAATCCCGAGGATGAAAATGAAATCTTTGTAGAAGCCGGCCAGATGATTAATGAGAAAAAGGCCCTGCAGATTCAACGAGCCGGTATTGAAAAGGTCCGGATTCGTTCGGTATTGACCTGCGAATCTCACCGCGGCGTCTGCAGTAAGTGCTACGGCCGCAATCTGGCGACCGGGAAAATGATCAATATTGGCGAAGCTGTCGGGATTATGGCGGCTCAATCCATTGGAGAACCCGGTACGCAGCTCACTCTGCGGACCTTTCACTTTGGCGGAACGGCGGCCCGTATTGTTGAAGAATCGGAAACCGTGGCCAAGAGTAAAGGAAAGGTCGTTTTCTCAGAAAATTATCGTTTTATCGATTATAAAAAAGACGACTATAACGTCTCTATTTCACGAAATGCAATGTTGAGTCTGATTGACGACAATAACCGGGTAACATCGACTTATAATATTCCCTACGGCGCCCATGTTTTGGTCAATGAAGGCGATGAGGTTTCTATTGGTCGGACATTGTTCCGCTGGGATATTTACATGGATCAGATTTTGGCGCTGAATGATGGTAAAGTTCGGTATGTTGATCTGATTGAAGATGTCAGCTACAGTATTGAAGCGGATGAATCCGGTCACAAATCCACAACAGTCATAGAGGCTAAGGATCGCACAATCCAGCCGCGGATCGACATAGTGGGTATGGAGAATGGCAAAGAGGTTGTTTATCCGGGGTTTGTCTTGCCGATTCGTGCCATGCTGGTCGTAAAACCGGGAGATGAGGTTGTTGCCGGTGATGTGATTGCCAAAATTCCGAAGGAGATAGGAAAAACAAGTGATATTACCGGTGGTCTTCCCCGTGTCGCCGAGCTGTTTGAAGCCCGGAAACCGAGCGATCCGGCTGTCATTACCGAAATTGATGGTAGAGTCAGTTTTGGTAAGACGGAAAAAGGCATACGCGAAATCATTGTTTCCAATCCCGATGGTCCGCAGAAAAAATACAAGATGCCCTACGGCCGGCACGTTCTTGTTAACCAGGGGGATGAAGTCAAAGCGGGTGACCGTCTTTGTGAAGGTCCCGTTGCGCCGCAGGATATTCTGGCTGTGCAGGACCCACGCAAGGTTCAGGAATATCTGGTGAATGAAATTCAGGAAGTGTACCGACTTCAGGGAGTACGTATCAATGACAAGCATATCGAAGTGATTGTCCGTCAGATGATGCAAAAAGTCCGGATCGAAGATTCCGGCGATACCAATTTGCTGGAGAAAGACCGTGTCAACCGGCATGAGCTCATCGAAGAAAATGAACGGATTAAAAATTATGTTGTCATTACCAATGTGGGTGATTCCGACTGGGATATTGATGATGTGGTATCGAAAAAGGAATTTGCAAAATTCAACCGCCTACTGAAAGAGGAGGGACGGAATCCCGCCAAAGCGCGTCCGGCACGCCCGGCTCAGTTTACCGAAATTCTGCTGGGTATTACCCGGGCGTCACTAAATACGGAATCCTTCCTGTCCGCTGCATCTTTCCAGGAAACTACCCGTGTATTGACGGATGCCGCGGTGGCAGGTAAAGTTGATCATCTGCGTGGTTTAAAAGAGAATATCCTGATGGGACACCTGATTCCGGCGGGGACGGGTCTGCGCAAGTATAAAGATATCCTCGTAATGGAGCCGGAACATGAGCTGGAAGAGTGGGATAACATTAATAAAAAAGAGCAATTAAAAGAAAATGAATTGGCAGCGCTGCAAAAATAGAAAAATTAGAGATAAAATGTATTGCTTAAAAAATAAAGAAATTGTATTTTTGTAGGCTTTTATAATGGAGAAAATATGCCAACGATTAACCAGTTAGTACGTAAAGGTAGAAAGACTGTAAGTAAAAGAGAGAAAGCGCCCGCATTGCGTGGTTGCCCCCAGAAGCGGGGTGTATGTACACGTGTGTATACTACCACGCCGAAAAAGCCAAATTCGGCACTGCGGAAAGTTGCCCGTGTTCGTCTGGTCAATGGCAAAGAGGTGAATGCTTATATTCCTGGGGAAGGACATAATTTGCAGGAGCATTCACTGGTACTTGTCGAAGGCGGTCGTGTTAAGGATTTACCGGGTGTCCGGTATCACATTATCCGCGGCACGCTTGATACAAGTGGTGTAAATGACAGAAAAAACAGTCGCTCCAGATATGGTACTAAACGGCCGTCATAGCAGGGAGATATCTTAATGGCTCGCAGAAAGAAAATAGTTGCTCGTGAAATCTTACCCGATCCCAAATATGGTGATATCGACGTCGCGAGATTTATCAGTTATTTATTGAAAGAGGGTAAACGTTCTGTTGCGGAAACCATCTTTTACGATGCTATGGATATTATTCAGAAGAAGCGGAAAACCAATGGATTGGATGTTTTTCGCAAAGCCATGAATAATGTTGCGCCGATCATGGAGGTAAAATCGAGGCGAATCGGTGGCGCTACCTATCAGGTGCCCATCGAAGTTAAACCGAAACGTAAATTTGCCTTGGCCGCTCGTTGGATTATAGGCTTTTCAAAATCACGGCCGGGTAAATCCATGGCTGAAAAACTGGCGGCCGAAATGATGGCGGCTGCCGATGGCGAAGGTGCTTCAATCAAGAAAAGAGATGATACGCACCGCATGGCAGAAGCAAACAAGGCATTTGCACATTTCAGATAATCATTAAGGAATTCTGTGTTGAGAGAAATGTTAAAAAATGTTCGGAATATTGGAATTATGGCGCATATAGACGCCGGTAAAACCACTACGACCGAACGGATTCTCTTTTACACAGGCCGACTGCATAGAATGGGTGAGGTCCACGAAGGTTCTGCCGCAATGGATTGGATGGAACAGGAAAAAGAACGGGGCATTACGATTACCTCGGCCGCAACAACCTGTTACTGGGAAAAGCACCGTATAAATATTATTGATACGCCGGGCCACGTGGATTTTACAGCTGAGGTTGAACGCTCTCTCCGGGTTTTGGATGGAGCGATTGCTATTTTTTGTGGCGTTGGCGGTGTTGAGCCGCAGAGCGAAACAGTTTGGCGTCAGGCGGATAAATACCAGATTCCCCGCATCGCTTTTGTGAATAAAATGGATCGAGCCGGTGCGGATTTTTTTAATGTTTTGGATATGATACGCAAGCGGCTGAACGCTAACCCCATTGCTGTTAATTTACCGATAGGGTCCGGTGAAATGTTTACCGGAGTAATCGATTTGGTTCGGTTTAAGAGTATTATTTATGACAACAGTGCGCTGGGAGCCAAGTATTATCTGGGAGATGTGCCGGAAGATCTCAAAGAAACCGCCCAAAAGTATCGCGATAAAATGCTCGAAGAAGCCGCCAATTATGACGATATTCTTTTTGCAAAATATCTAAACGGTGATGTTATCGAGCCAAAGGAGATCGTTCAGGCGCTGAGAAAAGGAACTTTGCAGAATCGGATTGTTCCGGTATTATGCGGTTCGGCCTTTAAAAATAAAGGTGTGCAACCGCTGCTGGACGCCGTGATCAATTATTTGCCGTCACCCTTTGATGTTCCGCCGGTTAAAGGAGTGAACCTGAAAGGCACGGAGATAGAAAGAATTGCCGATCCCGAGGGACCGACGGCTGCGTTGATTTTTAAAATTATGTCGGATTCTCATGTAGGACATTTGAGTTTTGTGAGAGTCTATTCGGGTTCGATTAAAAAGGGAACCTTGGTTTATAATTCCACGGTTGGTAAAAAAGAACGGGTTCATCGTTTACTGCTGATGCATGCCAACAAGCGGGAAGATCGTGATGAATTATCAAGCGGTGAAATCGGAGCCCTGGTTGGATTGAAACATAGTTTTACCGGCCATACACTCTGTGATCCGAAGAACCCGATTATTCTTGAATCCATGGTTTTTCCGGAGCCGGTTATTTCGATTACCATTGAGCCGAAAAGTAAAGCCGATTCGGAAAACCTGAAGACTGCACTTGAAAAACTGTCATATGAAGATCCGACTTTTCGAATGGCTGAAGATGAGGAGACCGGTCAGATGATTATCTCCGGCATGGGGGAATTGCATCTGGAAATTCTGATTGAGCGTTTGCTGCGGGAATATAAGGTGCGCGCTCATGTGGGTAAACCTCAGGTTTCATACCGTGAAACTGTCGAAGAGAGCGCCAGGGGACACGGTGTATTTGATCGAAAAACCGGCAATAAAACACAATATGCGGTTATAGATATTGAAATCAGTCACGATGACTCGGCTGATCACGGTGTCATTATTCAGAATAAAATCTCAAAACTTGATATCCCGCTGGAATTTATTCCGGCTGTTGAACGCGGTATCCAAAACAGTGTAAAGAGCGGAATTATTGCCGGTTACCCGCTTCACAAGATTAGAATTGTTCTCCTGGGTGGTGAATACCGGGAAAATGAGAGTACGGAGCTGGCTTACGAAGTAGCCGCTTCACTGGCACTGAAAGACGCACTTCAAAAGGCAAAACCGGCGATTCTGGAACCGGTTATGGCGCTGGAAGTATCGGTGCCCGATACTTATCTGGGAGATGTTCTCAATGATCTCAATTCCCGGCGGACGGATATCATCAGCGTTGACAAACGAAAAGACATTAATATAATTGATGGGATGATTCCTTTAAGAGAATCATTCGGATATGCAACGGATTTAAGATCTTTAAGCCAGGGAAGAGCGGTCTTTACCATTCAGTTCTCCAGTTATGAATTCTGTGATAAGAAGATTCAGCAGGAGATTGTGGAAAAGACGCGTGGTTTCATCCCTGAATTTTTACAAAATTAAGGAGTTCTCATGGCGAAGGAACAATTTAAGCGTACGAAGCCCCATGTAAATGTTGGAACGATAGGTCACGTTGATCATGGGAAGACGACGTTAACGGCGGCGATGACGTTGATATTGAATGCGAAGGGATTGGCTCATGCGCGTTCGTTTGACAGCATTGACAATGCGCCGGAGGAGCGTGAGCGTGGTATAACGATCAACACGGCGCATGTTGAATATGAGTCGGAGACGCGGCACTATGCTCATGTTGATTGTCCGGGTCATGCCGATTACATCAAGAACATGATAACGGGAGCGGCTCAGA
>QNCV01000031.1 GCA_003645845.1 Fidelibacterota bacterium
GGAATGGTTTCGCTGATGTAGCTGACATTCAGCGGGCGGCGGATGTTCTGCAGCGCAAAGAGAGCGACGAAAATAATTATGGCGATAATCATAAGCCCGGTATGATAAAAGATGCCGGTAAGCGCCGTAAGCGTTATCCCGATCAGGAAACTCCGGTTGATTGCCTCTGCGGCACTGCTGAATCGTTTCCGAAAGCGGTCCGCGTTGCGGCTGGCAGAGGAACTCAAAAGGTAAATCAGAAAGTAGATCAGCGCCACAACGATGGATGTTCTTTGGGCATTATCCAGATTTAACAGAATCGGAAGTGCAACGGCAAAACTGGCGAGAACCGGCTGCAGGTAGTCCTTAATTGATTTGAACAGGCCGTCATAAACCGAAGAATTCAATACTCCCCGGCGAAAGCGGGAATCCGTGAATATCCGGAAAAATGCCCGCCACTGAAAACTTTTTTTCGAGCCGGTTTTGCCGGCTGTCAGACCGTTTAATTCCCGGGGATAAGAGATCATCAGTCCTAGTTCGATGATGTAGGGAATAATGGATACCAGGAAAATGATCCGGTAGTTATTCCCAATGAATACCAACAGACCGGCGATCAGAGCCGACAGGGCTGAGCCCCGTTGTGACCAACCGCGGGTGTGACCGTAGTAGGCGGTCTTTTGACGGATAATGCCTTTCAGCTTGAGGTAATCGAGAATCATGGCCTTGTGGGTTCCCGTGCGAAAGGCCTCGCCGATGCTGAAAAGCATCATGGCGATTGCAAAGAGTCCAAAACTACTAAACAGGTAGAAAACCAGAAAAGAGGCGATATAGGCCAGGAAAGAGCAGATCATGGCGGTCTTGCGTCCCCACCAGTCGGCGATGATTCCGGTGGGAATTTCCAGGATCGTGGTGGAAATCTCCCTGATGGAGAAAAGTGCGCCGATCTGTAAATAACTGAATCCCAGGGAACGGAAGAAAAGCAAAATGAAGGGATCAAAAAAGCGCAGGTTTTTCAGAAAACCGTAGGCGGAAAATTTATAATATTGAAGATCTTTGAGAATTAAGCCGGGTTCTTGCGTTTTCATTATTTTTTATGGATTGGATATCCTGCCCGTTGAAATGCAGTCTGAACTATTTTTGCCGACGGACCGTCGCCGCGAGCGACCACAACGGCAACTTTATTGTCGGTTGCCTTGACAATTTCCGCCACATCCTGATGAGTGAATCCGGGGCAGAGCAGGATGGAGTCGATCTGTTCTTTTTCAACAAGTTCTTCACAAACTTCAAGAGCTTCCGCCTGACTTTTCACTATGACAGTCAGCAGTTTGTACAAACCGGTTTCGATTCGGCAGCGATGGATGCTTTTGTCGGCATCGGGGGCGTGGGCAATAAAAAGTGCGTTAAAAGACATGATTTTCTCCCAATATTTTGAATTACATTCGAATATGCGCTAAATTGTAAATGATATTGTCGATGAATGCAAGGCATTTTCGGATTCATAAAGATGAATTCAGGGGATGATGTAAATTTGCATCGGTATTTAAATGAAAACCCGTAAATTAAATCAGTTTATAAGGAAAAGTTATGAACAAGATTTTGGAATCTTCAAAACGGATTGAAGCAATTGATACGTTTCGCGGCATCACTATCTTTCTGATGGTTTTTGTCATTGCGGTGGCCGGGTATCACCCGTTGCCTCAAACAATGTCCTGGTTCGGAAGTCTGCCGGTATCCACCTGGCATCATGCCGAAGCAGCCTGGGAACGATTAGAAGCCGCAAAAGCCGCTGAAGGGCTGACGCCGGAGCAAATCGAAGAATTGCCGGAACATTCATTAAAAAATGTCGGATTGACGCTGACCGATCTGGTGGCGCCCTTTTTTGTCTTCATTGTCGGTTTGTGTATTCCACTCAGCCGTCGACGCCGGGGACAGGAGTGGTGGCGCCGGGTAATCAGCCGGACGGTCAAATTACTGGCGGCCGGTGTGCTGTATATCAGTCTGATTTTCGGACTTTCCTGGTGGTGGGGAATTCTGCAGGCGATTGCCATTTCCTACCTGATGGGTTCGGTGATGTTATTACTGCCCAAATGGGGACGCTGGACGGCGGTTTTCGGCGTATTGCTTTTCCATATGCTCATGTCGGAAATTGCGCCCTGGTGGCTGCATTTTGGTGAAACAGCAGCTCCCTTTTTCAAAATCAGTATGCTGAGTGGTTCTCTGGCGAAACCGCTCCGTCTGCACTGTCTGCCCTGGGTATCAATTTCCTACGGCGCCATGACCATGATCGGCGTACTGCTGGGGGAAGCCGTCGCCACAAAAGAAACCTCTCAAATCTTTCGTCGGGGGTTTCTGCTGGCAGTCGTTTTTATGATTCCCGGCTACCTGATCCACAAAATCGGATTAATGACCGGTCATACGCTTTTCTGTTTTAATAAAGCCGATGTTACGGCATCTTATGCCATGTTCAGCGCCGGATTTGCGAGTCTGGTATTCATCGGGATTTACTATATTGTGGATATTCGCGAATATCGCCGCTGGACAACTCCCTTCAAAGTTCTTGGCGTCAACGCTCTGCTGGCGTACTTCATGCAGGTCATCATGCGGCTGGCATTTCGGGCGCTGGGGCTTGAAGCATTTTTCTCCGGTCGGCCGAACAGCACTCTGATGCAGTGGGCAAACCTGTTTGACAGCCCGCTCTGGCATTCGTTTCTGCTGGATAAAAGTGGATACAATGGACTGCTATGGGGGCTGATCTGGACGACCTGTTTATGGATGATTATTTACTATTGCAACAAGAGAAACATTTACTGGAAACTCTGATAAATTCGTAAAGCCGGATTCATTTAAATTCTTTATTTAAGTGAAATTATAAATAAAAAAGCATCCGAAGCAGGGAGCTTCGAACGCTTTTTTTTGTGAGGATGGTACATTTGTTTGATGTCAATATTTTACTTCGGGTTACAAAAAAAGCTTGACCGATTTAAAACAAAATGTGTATATTCATACAGTATTAACGTATATTTATACACATTATGAGTGAGAAAGGCGATAGACAAAAGGTAATTCAAGAAATTCTGGAAAGTTCCAAAATTTCCAGTCAGGGAGAGCTCCTCTCTATTCTTGAGAGCCGGGGATTTGCCACTACCCAGGCCACATTATCCAGAGACTTATCTGCGTTGAAAATCATCAAAATCCCCGATGATGAAAAGGGGTATATTTATAAAATACCCCGTGAGTTTCAACCCTCTTACAACAATCTGGAAGGCAGCTCCCCGTTGCACACCTGTCGGTCTGTCGCCTTTTCCCACAATCTGGCTGTCTTGAAATGCCTGCCTTCCTTTGCGCCCAGTGTGGCTATGATACTGGACCGGGTAGGTATGCGGGAAATTGTCGGTACAATTGCCGGAGACGATACGATATTGATTATCCTGGCTGAGAACATTTCCCATGAGCGGTTCAAAGAGCTATTGTTAGAACGTCTTCCGGAGCTGCGCGGCCGAATTTAGGTCCGGGCTCCTTCAAATCATTTCAACCAACATATCTGAAGGAGAAACATGAAAAAGGGTAAGGTTATACTTGCATACAGTGGCGGTCTGGATACTTCTGTAATATTAAAGTGGCTGATCAATAAAGGGTACGATGTGATCTGTTATGTCGCCGATGTGGGTCAGCAGGAAGATTTTGAGATTATTCGTCAGAAAGCATTGAAAACCGGGGCGTCGAAAGTCTATATCGAAGATTTGAAAGAGGAATTTGTAAAGGATTATATTTTTCCGGCATTGCGCGGGAATGCGATCTATGAAGGGCGTTATCTGCTGGGAACTGCGATAGCCCGGCCGCTGATCGCAAAGCGGCACATCGAGATTGCAAACCTGGAAGGAACCAATAAGGTTTCCCATGGCTCCACCGGGAAGGGGAACGATCAGGTGCGTTTCGAATTTGCTTTCTATGCGTTGAATCCGAAAGTGGAGATCATTTCACCCTGGAAAGATCCTGAATTTCTGGCGGAGTTCAAAGGACGGAGCGATATGATTGCTTATGCCCAAAAGTATGACATTCCGATTAAGGCCTCAATTGAAAAGTCGTACAGTGAAGATGATAATTTGATGCATATCAGCCACGAGGCCGGCATTCTGGAGGATCCCGGATTCCGGCCTTATGAAGACATTTTTAGCAAGACGGTTCACCCGAAACACGCGCCGGACGAAGAGACAATTCTGGAGATTGAATTCAAGGACGGCTTTCCGATCCGGGTTGCCAATCAGACCGAAGGTGTGGAAAAAACCGATTCACTGGAACTGTTCATGTACCTTAATGAGATCGGTAGTAAAAACGGCGTCGGCCGGGTGGATATGGTGGAGAATCGCTTTGTAGGAATTAAGTCCAGAGGAATCTATGAATCCCCCGGAGCGACAATTCTCTGGGCGGCGCACCGGGATCTGGAAGGCATTGCCATGGATAAAGAGGTCATGCATATCCGGGACATGCTGACGCCGAAGTTTTCGGAACTGATTTACAACGGTTTCTGGTTTTCGCCGGAGATGGATTTCCTTATGTATGCTTTTGAAAAAAGTCAGGAGAAGATCGACGGGACGGTTTATTTGTCAATTTACAAAGGCAATGTCAATGTCATTGGCCGGAAGTCCCCGATATCACTCTATGATCAGGAACTTGCCAGTATGGATGTGGAAGGCAATTACAATGCAGTCGATTGTAAAGGATTCATCAAGATCAATGCGATCCGGCTGAAAGCCCATAACATTGTATTGAAGAGTAAAATGCCTTATAAATGGCGAAAAAAGGAGAAGAGTCATGAAACTGTGGCAGAAAACCAGACATCTGGATAAGGAAGTTGAACGCTTTACCGTTGGCCGGGACTATGTCCTTGATCAGGAATTAATTTACTACGATTGTATTGCGTCAAAGGCCCATGTCCGGATGCTGGGGAAAATCGGCATTTTGGATAAAAAAGAGGTTAACAGCCTTTTGCGGGGGCTTGATAAAATTATTGAATTGAACAAGAAGGGTAAGTTTGAAATTCGTCTGGAAGATGAAGACTGCCATACCGCCATTGAGAATTTTCTGATCGATGAGGTTGGTGACGCAGGTAAGAAAATCCACACCGGGCGCAGCCGGAATGACCAGGTGCTGACGGCAATTCGTCTATATTGCAAGGCAAAACTAAATGATTGTCTGGAATCGATTCGGAACACCCTGGCGCATATTCGTGTTTTTATCGATCAGTTCGGAGAAATACCGATGCCGGGTTATACCCATACCCGCAAGGCGATGCCCTCCAGTGTCGGTCTCTGGGCTGGTGCTTTCAGAGATTCTCTGACTGACGACCTTGATCTGGTTCAGGCGGTGCTGAAATTGATTGATCAGAATCCCCTTGGCACCGGAGCCGGTTACGGGATACCATTACCTCTCGATCGGGAGATGACAACTGCCGAACTGGGTTTTGCGAAGACGCAGAAAAATTCCATCTACGCTCAGAACAGCCGCGGGAAATTTGAATCCTTCATTCTGTCGGTTCTGGGACAGATCATGCTGGATATTAACAAACTGGCGACAGACCTCGTTTTATTTACCCTGCCCTCGATGGCCTATTTTATTCTGCCGGAAGAATTTTTAACCGGTTCATCCATCATGCCCCAGAAGAAGAATCCCGATGTTCTGGAACTGCTGCGGGGGAAATACCATGAGGTTTTTGCCTATGAAATCCAGCTGAAAAATACAACGGTCAACCTGATTTCCGGATATCATCGTGATATTCAGTTGACCAAAGAGGCGGTCATCCGGGGGTTTAATACGGTCCTGGGTTCAATTTATATGACCGGCCTGATTTTTCAGAATCTGAAGGTTATAGAAGAAAATTGTGAAGTGGCCATGACCGACGAACTTTTTGCTGCCGAAAAAGCATATCGGCTTGTCCTGCAAGGGGTTCCGTTCCGGGACGCTTACCGTGAAATCGGAAAACAGTATGAATCATCGAAAGTGCTTTACTATGAATAAAATCAGAGTGTCGGTTGTCGGTGCGTCCGGCTATACCGGATTTGAACTGGTAAAAATATTCCTGAAACATCCCATGGTGGAAATCACAAATCTGGCGGTACGTTCCAACGTCGGAACACCCTTTTCCGAAATCTATCCCTCGCTGAAGGGTCGGTGCGATCTTACCTGCGTTGCGATTGATGTTGACAGGATTTCCGCTACAAGCGATGTAATTTTATTTTGTCTGCCCCACAAAACCGGCATGAAGCTGATCCCCCAATTTATCGGGAAAGGAAAGAAAATCATCGACCTTAGCGCCGATTACCGGTTCGATGATCCGCTGATGTACAAGAGCGCTTACGGCATCGATCATGCCGATGCGGAGAATCTGTCCGCTTTTGTTTACGGCTTGCCGGAAATTAACCGAAAGTTGATCCGGAAAGCATCCAATATTGCCAGTCCCGGCTGTTTTCCCACCGGGATTGTTCTGGCGCTGATGCCGGCGCTGCAGGCCGGGTTGATCCGGACGGATTCAATTGTGGTGGACAGTAAGACCGGCATATCGGGAGGCGGGAAAGTGCCAAAACCGGCTTTCCATTTTCCGGAATGTAATGAGAATCTTACGGCTTATAAAGTTGCGACTCACCAGCACGAACCGGAAATTGAGCAGGAATTAAGCAAGATGGCAAAACAGAGCGTGGATATTCTGTTTGTACCCCATCTGGTGCCGCTGAACAGGGGTATTTATAATACGATTTATACGGAACTTAAAATGTCGGTTTCACCGGAAAAAATCCGGGAATTTTACCGGAAGTATTACCGCAGCGAGCCTTTTGTCCGGGTCATTGATAATGATCGGATACCGCAGATCAAGCACGTTGTCTATACGAATTTCTGTGATATCGGAATGGTTCTCAGGGGAAACCGGTTGATTTTGATGAGCGCCATTGACAATCTGATTAAAGGAGCTTCGGGTCAGGCGGTTCAGAATATGAATGTCATGATGGGGTTTACAGAAACCATGGGACTTGATTGATGAAGCGATGGAATAATGGAGAGAAAGGGTAATGATGAGATTTATTCAAAAGCCGAAGATAACGGATCCGATCGGTTACACCGCCGCGGCAATGCGGACCGGTTTCAAGCGCAAGCGTAAAGACCTTTGTATTATCAAGAGCGATGTTCCGGCGAAATGCTCTGTGAAATTCACAAAAAATATGGTAAAAGCCGCGCCTCTTTTAGTCGCCATGGAATCGCTGAAGACATCGGGAAACATGATTCAATCTCTGATTGTCAACTCCGGTAATGCCAATGCCGGAACCGGTGAGCAGGGGTTGAGAGACACCCGCGAGACTATTCGGTTTCTTTCGGAAAAAATCGATGTGCCGGAAGAACTCATCCTGGCTTCCAGCACCGGAGTGATCGGTGAATTGCTGGATATGGGCAAAATGGTCAATGGTATCGAAGAACTTTCAACGCAGCTTTCGGTTGGCGGTGGGCTCGGTTGCGCCGAAGCGATTCTAACGACGGATACTGTTGAAAAAAGCTTTGGCGTTACCTTAGACATACCGGAAACCCCGGTGACAATCAGCGGAATTGCCAAAGGGTCCGGGATGATTCAACCGAATATGGCAACCATGCTGGCTTTTATAACCACCGATGCGGAGATTGATCATGGATTCCTTGATAATGTCTTTACGGATTGTGTGGAAAAAACCTTCAACATGATCTCCGTCGACGGACATACCAGCACCAATGATACGGCATTGATTATGGCGAACGGTCTGGCCGGTAATCCGATTATTCGTCCCGGTACCCCGGAAGCCTTCCTGTTCCGGGAAGCATTATTGGAGTTGTGTCGGGAAATGGCGAAGTCAATTATTAAAGATGGCGAGGGTGCGACAAAATTCGTGACGATTCTGGTTGATAAGGTCGACTCTTTTGAAAACGCCAAAAAGATGGCCTTCGGCATCGCCAATTCCGCGCTGGTCAAGTCGGCATTTTTCGGACAGGACCCCAACTGGGGGCGGATTCTTTCCGCCGCCGGAATGGTGGGCGTGACATTTGATCCGGACAAAGCCGATTTGAAAATCAATGATGTTTTTATTTATAAGACCGGAAATCCGTTGAAACCGGACAAGTCTGTCATGTCGGAGCTGATGAAGCCGTCGGAATTGCATATACTGCTGACGATCAATACCGGTGATGAGTCGGCCACGGTGTATACGACCGACTTATCTTACGAATATGTCAAGATCAATGCTGAGTATCATACATAGGGGGTTTTATTATGCAGAAATATATTGGGAAAGCCGATGTTCTGATCGAGGCGTTGCCCTACATTAAAGCCTTTCAGGGGAAGAAAATAGTCATCAAATTCGGCGGCAGCATTATGACCAATGAAAATTTGATGGAAGAAGTATTGACGGATATCGTCTTTATGAAATATGTGGGCTGGCATCCGCTGGTTGTGCATGGCGGCGGACCGGCAATTACGGAAGCGGTGAAGAACAGAGGGAATAAAGCGGAATTTATCAACGGACTCAGGGTCACCGACCGTGAAACAATGGATATTGTCGAGGATATTCTTGCTCATAAAATCAACTCTCAGATAGTTAATCTTTTGAACAAGATGGGCGGCGACGCTGTCGGCCTTTATGGTATAAATGAGGGTTTGATTCGGGTGGATAAAATGATGCCTGTTGTCAACGGGGAAAAAGTTGATATCGGCTACGTTGGAAGTGTTCGGTATATCAATGCGCCGTTTATCAATAGGCTCCTTGAAAAGGGCCGGATTCCGGTAATTGCGCCGATTGGTGTCGGCGACGACGGAAGAACTTTCAATATCAGTGGCGATGTCGTCGCCGGCGATATTGCCTCGTCAGTCGGGGCGCGGAAACTGGTGTATCTGACGGATACCCCGGGAATTTTGCGCAACCCTGAGGATAAGAACAGTCTGATGAGCACGCTGACCCGGTCAGAGGCCGAGCGGCTGATTAAAGAGGGCATTATTTGCGGTGGGATGATTCCCAAGGTGACCTCCTGCCTGAGCGCATTGAAATTCGGGGTCAACAAGGGACATATAGTTGACGGTCGCCTCGAACACTCACTGCTGCTGGAAATTTTTACGAAAGAAGGAATAGGAACGGAGATATTAAAAGATGGATCGGAAAATATTCGATAAATATGTGTTGAAAACCTATACCCGTCAACCGATTACGATCGTGAAAGGTCGGGGAATGACGGTTTGGGATGCCAATGGACGGCAATATCTGGATTTTTTCCCCGGCTACGGGGCTGGTAACATGGGGCATTGTCATCCGAAAATTGTGGAGGCGATTCACAAACAGGTGGAACAGATCATTCATGTACCCAACGTCTATTACAATGATGCTCAGGGCGAACTGGCGAGGTTGATCATCGAAAATACGTTTGACGGCCAGGTGTTTTTTTGTAACAGCGGCGCCGAGGCCAATGAGGGAGTTATCAAACTGGCGCGTAAGCGCAATCCGCACAAGAAAACGATTATTACTCTGAAGAATTCTTTTCACGGACGTACCATTGCGGCTGTGACAGCGACCGGACAACCGGTTTATCATAACGGTTTTGATCCGTTGCCCGGCGGCTTTGAATACTGCGAGATAAATGATATTGAAATGTTAAAAAAGATGATGGCTGATGATGTCGCCGCCGTCATGTTCGAACCGATTTTAGGGGAAGGCGGTATTGTGCCGGTTACGCCGGAATTTATGAAAGCCGCCCGGCAATTCTGTGACGATTATGATGCTTTGCTGATTTTGGATGAAGTTCAGAGCGGCATCGGCCGCACCGGAAAACTTTTTGCCTATCAGTATTACGACGTTGAACCCGATGTATTGACCATGGCGAAATCCCTCGGCGGCGGTGTTCCGATCGGTGCATTTGCAGTAAAACGTGAATACTGCGGTATTTTAAAACCCGGCGATCACGGCTCGACTTTCGGAGGGAACCCGCTGGCCTGTTCGGCCGGTGTCGCGGTGATAAATGCGATTGCCGACGAAAATCTTCTGGAAAATGCCGTCAAGATGGGTGGCTACCTGCGGGAAAACCTGGAAGATCTGAAAACAAAACACAGTATTATCAAAGACATTCGCGGCGTCGGGTTGATGCTGGGAATGGAGCTTTCGGTTCCCGGGGCGGATATCGTGAAAGAATGTTTGAAGCGCAATGTTCTTCTGAATTGCACCCACTTGACTGTCCTCAGAATAATGCCGGCGATTAATGTGGAGAAGGACCAGATTGACCGGGTTATAGCGGTTATTGATGAAGTATTGGGAGAAGTGGGAAAATCTTGAAAAAAAACCTTGCGAAGGTTCTAAACCTTCGCAAGGTTAACGGTTCTATGTATAGCTGTGCAGACCGGCGAGAATAAAGCTGACGCCCCAGTATGTAAATGCAATTGTCAGAAGCGCAAAAAGGACAATCACCGCTTTTTTTTGTTTTGTCGGCGTATTCAGATGAAAGTAAAAAGAGAGGACGATGATGTTAATCAACGCCCAGGTTTCTTTCGGGTCCCAGGCCCAGTAGTTACCCCAGCAGATATAAGCCCAGACTCCGCCGGTGATCAATCCTATAGTTAAAAAGAAAAATGCGATTTTGACCTCGCTGTCCATACTCTTCAGGATGGATTTTGACAGATCATTATCTTTTTGAAATAGTAACAGGACTGCATAAACCGCCGCCACAAGCATGGCCATATAACCGAAAAAGTATGACGGGACATGAATATACATCCAGAAACTGTTCAATGCGGGCATCAGTGGTCTGGGAGTCTTCATGGATTGCGGGAGTAGCAGGGCGATTGCGATGATGACCATGATGCTGCCGATCAGAATTTTGCGGAATTGATCAGGGAGTGGTTCCTTCCAAAAAATCATCCGCAGGCTGATCAGAAAAGAAAGCAGGATAAAGGTTTCATACATATTGGTAAAAGGCGGATGCTTGGCGATGATTGAGCGTGCAATCAATCCGCCGAGGAGAGCCAGAATTGCTGTTTTCAGCATAATGTCTGCCCGCCGGCTCCGGTCCATCAGGTATAGTCCGAGACAAATTCCATAGGCGATAATTGCGGTGATTAAAAATATTGATTCCAAGATGTAAACTCCGGTTATCTTTGTTCTGTTAAAAATATAGGGAAAACCATCTTTGGTTACAAGAACCTGAATTTTTTTGGTCAAGAGGGTGCTTTAATTTTTCACCGAGTTTGATTAGATTTCCGAGAAATGTTGGAAGCCAGATATGATGACTCAAAATAACCTGCCCATTGATTACGACGCATTTCGCGATATTCCGGTGGTCTCCCTGTATATGTGGATGAGATATGCCGAATCACGATAAATTGTCCGCTCCTGGTTTTTCCTCACACTCTTTTACCGGCTCTGCTGAAAACCGGCGTGTCCTTGTGGCCATGAGTGGAGGGGTTGACAGCTCCGTTGCCGCCTATCTCCTGAAAGAGCGTGGTTACCGGCCGGAAGGTGTAACGTTTAAATTGTGGTGCCACGGGAATGATGACAATTATCGCCAAATTATCGATCGTGCTGCTGCGGTTTGCTCCGGACTTGAGATTAAGCACCATGTTATTGACATAGAAGGGGAATTCAAAGAGACCGTAGTGCGGCATTTTGTGGAAAAATATTTGAGTGGTCTTACGCCGAATCCTTGCGTCTTTTGTAATCGGGTGATCAAATGGCGCTATTTATTGTTAGCGGCCGACCGTTCGGGAATTCCCTTTGTGGCAACCGGTCATTACGCCCGGATTGAGCAGAATGCCGATACCGGTCGGTATGAGTTAATGGCCGCTGCAGATAAACGGAAAGACCAGTCGTATATGCTTTGGCAACTTTCACAGGATATGCTGAAAAGGACGCTTTTTCCTCTTGGCAATCAGATAAAGTCCGACGTGAAAGAGATTGCCCGTCAGATGGGTCTGCATGATGAAAATCTGAAGGAGAGTCAGGATGTCTGTTTTTTACCGAATAATGATTATCGCGAATTTCTGAACGCCTATGCTCCTGAACGAGTCGCACAAATCGCCCGTGGTGAGCTGGTGGATGAAAATAATAAGGTGCTTGGTTATCACGATGGATTTCATAATTTTACCATTGGACAGCGAAAAGGCTTTAAGATGGGATTTGCAGGCCGGAAATATGTCAAGGAAATAGATGCCGTTCAAAACCGGGTCGTGATCGCGGATAATGACCGTCTGTTTTCAAGAGGTATGGTGATCGGAAACGTGAACTGGGTCAGCAGCGAACCGCGAAAATCCGTTGAAGGGTTTATAAGAATTCGGTATAACCACAAGGGTGTGAAATGCCGTATTGAGTCGCTTGACGATAAGAATTATCAGGTCCGTTTCGAAACCGGACAGCGCGCCGTGACTCCCGGACAGTCGGCGGTTCTTTACCGGGACAATCGCCTGATCCTGGGTGGAACAATAACCAAACCGATTGAATAAAATCAACAGGAAGTCAGATGAATAAAAAGATCCGTGTTTCAACAATATTGAAACGTAAAAAAGAGGGCGTTAAAATTACTGCACTGACGGCGTATGATTATACCTTTGCTTATCTGATTGACGAAGCCGGTGTCGATATTATTCTGGTGGGTGATTCCTGTGGTAATGTATGTGCCGGGTATGAGACCACTTTGCCTGTGACCGTTGATGAGTTGATCTACCATGCCCGCTCTGTCCGTCGTGGGGTTAAACGCGCCTTACTGGTGGCTGACATGCCGTTTATGTCGTATCAGGAAAATACGGAGCAAGCCCTGCACAACGCAGGTCGTTTTATGAAAGAGACCGGTGCGGAGGCGGTTAAAATGGAAGGCGGCCGTCATATTTGTGGGACTGTTCGAAAGATGGTTGATATTGGAATACCGGTTATGGGACATCTCGGTTTTACGCCCCAGAGCGTTCATGGATTTGGTGGATACAAAGTCCGGGGCGAAGATAGCGGGGAAGCGGAAAAAATTAGAACCGATGCGCTTGCTCTGCAGGATGCCGGGGTTTTTTCCATCGTTCTTGAAAAAGTGCCGGCCGGGCTGGCTAAAGAAATTTCCGGAATGCTGGAAATACCCACCATCGGGATTGGCGCCGGCCCCCACTGCGACGGCCAGATTCTGGTTTCCTATGATTTAATCGGGTTATATGATAAAGTTCGATTTAAGTTTGTACGGCAATATGCCCGTCTGGCGGAGGATGTTCGCAATGCCGTGGTGGCCTATTGCAAAGATGTTCGTGATGAGCAATTTCCCGCCGAAGATGAAAGTTACTGAGGTTTAAAAAACCCATGCAGGTAATTCGGAAAATTGATGAATTGCGCCGGGTATTGGAAAAATACCGACGTGCCGGTCAACGGATCGGGCTGGTGCCGACCATGGGCTATTTTCACGAAGGCCATTTGTCATTGATTGATGCCGCTCGTAAACAGGCGGAAATTGTTGTCGTGAGTCTGTTTGTCAATCCCACTCAGTTCGGACCAAACGAGGATCTGGACCGTTATCCCCGTGATTTTGAGCGCGACGAACGCTTAGCCCGCGAACGCCATACCGATATTCTCTTTTACCCCGATGTCGCGGAAATGTATCCGGATTCATTCTATACATATGTGATCACAGAAAAGTTATCCCGGGTGCTTTGTGGGAAATCCCGGCCGATCCATTTTCGGGGTGTGACGACAATTGTTGCCAAACTGTTTAACATTGTGCAGCCCGATGTGGCGGTTTTCGGCCGAAAGGATGCCCAGCAGGCGATTATTATCCGGAAAATGGTTCGGGATCTGAATTTTCCCGTCAGGATCATTGTTGCTCCGATTGTCAGGGAAGCTGACGGACTGGCGATGAGTTCCAGGAACAGATATCTGACGGAAACGGAACGGCAACAGGCGCCGGTGATATTTCGGGCGTTACAGGAAGCCGCTGATCTGGTCAAAGAGGGAGAGCGTGACGCGATCAGGATCAAAGATCGTATCCGGCGAAAAATCGAAACAGCCCCGCTGGCAAAGATTGAATATATTGAGATTATCTCACCGGACAATCTGTCCGCGGTGAGTACAATTGATCAAAAAGGTGTATTCGCCGCGGTGGCGGTCTGGTTCGGGAAAACCAGGTTAATTGATAATATGGTTCTGTTAGCGTGATTCAAGGGAACATTTCATTCCGGTTTGTCGTTATTGAGATGGTTGTTATTTGAGGAAAAGGTCAGAGAAGGGGTGAATTGTCCGTCTTTACTCTTGACAAACTCAGGCAAATCCCTTAAAATGAGTTGTGTTTCTGAATGTATTTTAAAGGGTATCAGACAATGCGAAAAACGATTCGTTTGATCATCGGTATCATCATAATCATGACTGGTTTTTCACTGCAGGCGCAGCTGAAAAGTCAGTTGCCCAGGCCGTTGGCCGTGGAAGATGCGATTCAGATACCCCCTGCCGCATCAAAGGGTTCACTATTGAATTTCATTGATCCCGACCGCTTTTTTATGAACCAGTCCTATTCGCTGACTTACTCCAGCTACGGTGGCGGGATGTCGATGGGAATCTATCAAA